>JAPYPO010000005.1 GCA_029937645.1 Candidatus Hydrogenedentota bacterium | reverse complement strand
CCTCAGCATCGAGGGAGGGGCTTTCGATTCGGGTTCTTTCGCTGGGCGACCGGGCTACGCGGCACTCGACACAGTGGCCCGTTTTCGTTCGACTTGCGCCGGGGCCAGATTTAGAATGAAGCCCCTTTTCGGAACCGTTTTCACCAGGTCGGCATAGTGTGGAGCCGCGGTCTTGATCCGATCCAGTAGTTTTCGCTTTTGAAAATGCCTCTGATTGTTCTCGACAATCGCGTCTCCCCAAACGGCATCATAAATCGCGTCATACGGCACGCACTCACCGGGAAATTCCGCCAGCGCGTGTATCAGTAAATACTGCTTTTCTTGCAACCGAACCACCGCGCCATCCAGGAGTATCTGGCCGGGAACCCGGTCGTCTACGATTAATACTGGGGTGGCGGTTGCTTCACGTTCTGCGTGGGGCGCGCCCTTGTTCTCGGTCTTGACCTTTTTCTTTGCCCACGAGATGAGCGCGCGTGCGTCTTTTTTCGAGATCCATTGGGCCAACACCTCCGTCGGCGCGGTCGCGAGAGCGCGCGTGCGATGGAGTCCATGGCCCACCAGCGCGCAGATGGCCGGCCGCGATAGTTTGGGTTCGTTCAAGTGGCCCAGGGGAAGTGCTTCTTCCAATAGCCCGGTTTGCGCGCGTTGCGACAACACACGGATGCGTTCCGTGAACGCTTCCGAAGCGCCCAACGCTCTGGCGATGGAGGCAGTGGCATCGGTGAGCCAGCTAATTTGATGCGCGGCCGCGAGAATCTGGCCGGACATGGTTTCAAATTCTTGCTCCAAGTCGTGGACCGGTTGCTGATCGATCCATTGCCGGAGAAGTAGCGCAATTTTTATAGCACGGACCTCTTCGAAGAAGGGTGTCAGGTGCCCCTTTCGAATTCGGTTGAGCGGGACATCCGCGGAATCGTCTTCGCCCTCGGCGGCCCGCCTCAGCCGATCGACATAGGCGGCCCTCGCATATTCTTCCGAGGTGAGCGTCACCGCCGGCACACGCCCGTCCGGCGTCGTCGCCGCCGCGACGATGAGGTCAAGATCGCTCCAGACCCGGGATTCCGATTCGTTGATCCACTGTTCCAATTCCAAGGCGGTCGCGATCGAGATCCCCTTGGCCGCTACGGCGCGCCCGAGCGGCGTGGCCTCCAGGGTTCCTTCGCCTGCCCGAGCGACCATGCCGGTATCTGCGGCGCGGTTGATCGCGCTGCGGATCAACAGCTCGACTTCCTCCAGGGCGTACATTTCGCGCCACACCCACTCACCCGTCAGCGTGTTTTCCAAGAAATCTAACAGCTCGTCTTCCGTCCGGCAACACCGCGATGCGACCAGCTGCAGCACATAGTTTTCGAGCGGTTCCTTCGACAGACACGGTTCGATGCCTTCGCGTTCCCCTTCGATGTAGCGGCGCCATAGCGTTTCCGCGTCGAAGGCGGTGTCCGCGATCAGAATCGAGCGGCCGAACGCGTGACCTTGGCCATAGCGCCCGGCGCGGCCCCCCATATTTTCGTATTCCGCGCGCATGATCGGCGCCTTCCATGGCATACCGAAGCGCGCATCATAGCGCCATTTATCCGCCGTGATGAACACATTGCGCGCCGGCATGTTGAGTCCCACGGCGAGGGTGCTCGTCGAGACCATCACCCGGATTTCCCCAGAGCGGAAGGCTGCCTCAATGGCCTTGCGCTCGTCGGGGGTCAGGTCGGCGTTGTGGAAGCCGACGCCCCGCTCCAGCGCATCGATCAGCCCCTCCCGCGAGCGTGTCGGCTCCAAGGCCCGCAGCGCCTCGATCGCCTCGCGCGCGGGAGGGCCGTCGATGCAATCCGCTAGCGCTTGCGCGCCCCTCCGCGATTCCTGTTTTGACTTTACGAAAACTAAACACGTTTCGCCGGCCTCCGAAAAGGAAGCGACATTTTGTGCCAAGACTTCCCACGATGATTCCGCGCCCTGATCGCTGAGGGTTTCTTCGCCCTCCGAATAGGCGTTATAGGTTCGGTAGCGGAAGACCCCGTTGTAGAGCACCCCGTAGCGCAACTCCACGGGACGTTGCTCATGCAATACCAGCTTCGCTTCCATCCACTTGGCCAGCTTCTCCGCTTGCCCGATCACCGCCGACAATCCAATCAGCCGCGTACCCGAGAGCAATATGCGCGTCAGCAGCAGTTCCAACCCGCCGCCGCGCTCCGGGTCCGAGAGCAGCTCCAATTCATCCGCGATAATCAGCTCGATTTCTTGCAGCCGCTCCGGGCGCCGAACCAACAATTGCGAGAGTTTTTCATACACCACGACGGCCATTGAAAAATCGCCGCTTTCCAATTCCGCATCAAACTCTCGGTGGTCACGCGACGACACAATCACTTTGAGGCCGTAGGCTTCATACTTTTCCCGAAACGACTGGTACTTCTCTTCCGCCAGCGCCTTTAACGGCACCAAATACACCACCTTCTTGCGCCGCAGCGCCGTCTCCACAGCGGCCATCTCACCGATGAAGGTCTTGCCCGACGAGGTGGGCGCCTGAATCAGAAGGTTGCCGCCCCCGAATAAGTCGTACCGCTTCACGGCCAACTCTTGCAGCGGCAGCAAGGCCTGACTCTCCTGTTTTTTCCACAGCCCGATGACTTCCACAGGCGCTCCATAGCGAATCAATCCATCCATTTTCATCACGCAACACCTCATGCGCTTCCATGAGCGGAGTCCCGGCTAAAGAGGCCGGGCAGGACAATTCCGTCCACGTTCATCCAGTAGTATACTGAACGTTTAATCAGGTGTCAAGAAGTTTCTTGCGAAATGGAGACTGGCCAGGGTGATGGCGGGCACCCAGTGATGCGCTTGGCTGACGAGTAGTCTTTAGCGCGCAGGTTGACAGTCAAGAGCAAAGTCCGTTAAATTCTTGCCCGACTGCTGCGACTTTCCCAACATGGCTTACAAAGGAATGCGATCATGCGTCCAAGAACACTCCCCATCCTAATTTCAGCGTTCGCGGGCCTTGGCGTCTTTTTTTCCTTCGGGGCTTTCGGAGAGGAATCGGATGACGACGTGGCCGGCCGCCAATCGGTCGACGCCTTCATCTCCATCGAAGACGGTCAGCCCGGCGACCCTGGATCGTGGGAACTTGCCATCACACTTGGTTGGCAAAAAGAGCGCACGGATAAAGAGATCGAACGCCGGTTTAAATCTCCCATGATGGAGGGGGACGCGGCGGGGCCTCTTGAGCGGCTGACAATGGACTCGGAGATGCCCGAAACGCGCACGGTATTTGAGGATATCTTCGAAGCAGAGTACGAGATGAAATACACGGGAGAGGGCAGTACCTTCCGAGACAACATGAAACTCTCCTTGACGCAGGGATCGGAAATCGGGAACGGCAGCGTTGATGGTAATGGCGACGCAGAATTGAATTGGCAACAGCGCTGGCATGTCGAAGCGGGAAAGGTTCCCACGCTCGCGACCCTATTCTCGGTGCGTCTTCCCACGGGCAACGGTTCCACGGGCGCCGATGCAACCCTGACCGGCATTCTCGACAAGGATCTAGGACCCGGAACCGTGTATCTTAGCGCCTGGGGTACGGTGCCCCTCGATGTGGAAGATGATGCGTTACGCGACTTCATCTGGGGCGCTCAGCTTGGGTATAAGTGGCGCGTTTCCGAGCGATTCGCCTTGTATGGAAATTACATATTCAAAGGCAGCGAGGAATTCGGCCAAAAAGAATCGAGCATTCTTGAGTTCGCCGCCCAGTACGAGGTCAACGATCATCTCGTCTTGGGCCCCGGAATCCTAATCGGACTCGATAACCGCGACCAGACGCCAGAATTCGGCGCGGGGCTAAAAATCACGGTGGGGTTTTAAACTGCGCATGAATGAAGGTAATGATCAGTGGTTTGCGGATTATCTCTAAAATTAAATAATGGTGAAGGTCTGCCATTACCGCTTCAGAGACCATGGCGGGAGAGTACATATTTAGACCGCACAAGGGGCTTGGCAGTGTCGAGGGCTTGGCAGTTTACGCTGAAAGCGTTAAATTCCTCAGCCCAGGGTCAGCGCGAAGCGCGCCACCCTGGGTTGAGAAAGCAGCCCAAAATATGTACCCTGAAAGGGTTACACCGTAACGTTGAACCCTTTCAGGGTACATATTTTGGATTTCCTTGACCCTGGGTACGCTTCGCGAACCCTGGGCTGAGGAATTTAACGCTTTCAGCGTAAACCACCGAAGGATAATGGCAAAGAATGGTTTCTAAAAATTTCAGCGGTAGCAACAGAACTGCACCCATGAATAACGAGCAGTGAGACTAGAAGGGCGGGACATGCATTATTTCTTAGGGTCAAAAGCTTGCGTAGGTTTCCTTGCGGGCCTCGTAGTTTGTGCGACCGCATCGGCGCAGGAGGCGGATGTCGAAGCGTTACAGCGTGAGATGCAAGCGATTGTTGAGACGTTTAACGCGCGCATCGGTGCGTTGGAATCGGAGCTGGAGCGCCTGAAAGCCGATTCGGCAGGCTCGCCGAAGCTGGACGAGCGGGTCACGCAGTTGGAGGAGGAGGCCGAGGAGACCCAGGAAGCGGTCGCCAGCGATTTCCGCGTGTTTTGGAATAACAGCCTACGCTTTGAAACGAACGACGGTCGTTTTAAGTTGCGCCTGGGCGGGCGTATTCAACAGGACTGGGCATGGTTCGATGAGGACGACGATCTAAAGTTGTTGTGGAACCCGTTGCTCGGTGCGGCGTTTTCGAATGACTTGGAGGATGGCGCGGAATTCCGCCGGGGCTACTTCGATATTTCGGGTCAGGCCTATGATGACCTCGAGTTCAAGATACAGGTTGACTTCACGGATGGCGACACCGATTTCAAGGATGTCTTTATCGCCATGCGGGATGTGCCGGTGGTCGGCAAGGTGAAGGTCGGCCATTTCAAAGAGCCCTTCAGCCTGAACCAATTAACGAGTGACAACAATATCACCTTCTTGGAACGGGCGCTCTCGGATGTGTTTTCACCAAAACGCAACACGGGGCTCGGCGTGGCGAACACGGCGCTAAACAAGCGCCTGACCTGGGCCGCAGGCGTTTTTCGTGATACCGACTCCTACGGCGACGGCTCCGGTGACGGAAATTACAGCCTGACGGCCCGCGTGACCGGGCTGCCGTGGTATGAGGAAGACGGGCGGAGGCTCGCGCACCTGGGCCTAAGCTACAGCCATCGGAATCCGGACGCGTTTATACGCGTGCGCCAGCGGCCGGAAGCCCACCTTTCCAATGTGCGCTTTGTCGATACAGGTTTGTTCTACGCGGAAGATGAAGATAGGTACTCTCTCGAAGCGGCGCTGGTCTACGGGCCGCTTTCGCTGCAAGCGGAGTACATAGCGTCGAACATCGATACCCGCCGTCATGGCGATGTGAATCTGGATGGATATTACGTGTTTGGCAGCTACGTCCTCACGGGGGAGAACCGGCGATACAGCACCACGTCAGGCGCCTTCGGTTCCATTCGTCCAAACCGGAATTTCTCGCTGTCGCCCGAAAATAGAGGCTGGGGCGCTTGGGAACTGACCCTGCGGTATTCATCCCTCGACCTAAATGATTCCGGCATCCATGGCGGTGAGGAAGACAACGTTACCGTAGGCGTCAATTGGTATCTGAATCCGAACACGCGGTGGATGCTCAACTACGTCCGCGCGAACGTGGATCATCCCCTGTACGACGGCGCTGTTGACATCCTGCAGACGCGATTCCAATTTGCGTTTTAGGGGCTACTGGAAACACGGCAACCGAAGGGCCGCGTCCCCAATCCCCTAGAATGATTCTGGCAGCGGATGGTTCGCCATGTTCGCGAATTCTCGGAGCATGTGCTCGGCGTCCAGCGAATGTTCGTGCCGGTAATATTCCCACAGCGTAGAGTGATACCCGCAGTGGGTCGTGCGGTTACACCGGATGGCCGGGTTCTCCTTGGATAAAAAGGCTTCCTTCTTATGGCACTTCGGGCACATGACGAGGTACTTCGTGCCGTGGTCCACCGGGTGCAGATTGGCGGCCACTTTCGTCAAGTCCAGCTTCGGGTAAATCTCTTCCATGATTTCCAACGCTTGAGATTCGTGCATGATGTCCTCCTCGCCGCGCGGTCAAAACTCTAGGCGGCGGCAAATGCGTATGGCGTATGCCCCTATTACCGATCATCATACGGGAAAAAGACGAATTTGAAAAGGGTGCTCAAGATCCTGGCCGCCCAGGAGCCTGACCGCCTCGGGAACAAGTTTTTCTCTGCGCCAGGGGATTCGATACAATCCCCTTTGAGTGAACGCCGCGCTCGGAGAACGCCATTAGGCCACGCGACTTAGTCCGGAGGAACGTCTCATGTCAGCACCCAACGCCGTAACCATCGCCGCGATCGGCATCAAGGAGGCCCAGGGCCGTCCCTTGACCCTCGTCGAATCTGCGTCCATATCAGTCGAGGGCGGCCTTGAAGGGCATATTCCGACGAAGGAACACCGGCGCGTCACCTTCATATCCGAAGAGCAATGGGCCGACACCCTCGCCGAGCTGGACGTCGATCTCCCATGGCACACCCGCCGCGCGAATATCCTCGTTTGCGGGACCGCCCTAAAGTCGTGGCTCGGCAAGTCGCTGAAAATAGGAGAGGTCGAGGTCACGATCAACGGCGAAACCGAGCCCTGTTACATGATGGATCAAATACACCAGGGACTCCGCGGGGCCTTAACGCCCGAATGCCGGGGCGGCGTATACGGCAGCGTCAAGCAGGGTGGCATACTGTCGGTGGGCGACACCATCGTCGTTTCCGATTAATCGAAACAGGTACCCAACGGCCTCGCCGCGAATATTCGTGGTTCTCGGCTGTAGGTACATATAAGGAGACTGGAACTATGGCCAGCGATGAGAAATTTCGAGAGGCGCGATACACCGTCGCGGACGTACGCGCCATCATCCGCGCCGCATTGAAACGGCAACACCGTGCCAATACCGTCAGCCGCGAAGAGTTGGACGAAGTGGCTGCGGAATCGGGCGTGTCCCCCGAGTATCTCCAAGCCGCGATCGACGAATTCGAACGAACGCGCGAAGGAAAGCCCCACGACGCTCATTCAGAAAATGGGTGGGGTTTCGATATGACGGCGCTACGGGATCGCCTCCGTGAAGCGCAAACCGAGGCCGGCGATCTCTGGCGCGCCGCCCAAAGCAAACAGCGTAAAATCTGGCGCGAATTTACGGGTGAGTTTTAGCCGCTACCCAGTCGATATTGGGAAGCGTCGCCGGTGTTAGATTGTCGAACCTCAGTCTCCGCTCGGACCATGGCTGACCCTCCAATCCGGGATCTGGTATGATGCGGCTTCCCGAATTTCGCTGGTGACTGACGAGCGCTGCGGGCTGATCGAACGTTCTCGGTTCGATAACTTACGCGCTCTTTGGTCGCCCCCCATATGGGACACAACAAAATCGACACAGGAATCTTTCTACATGCGAAAAGAATCACTGACATTCCTCAAGAAACTGCTTTCGACCCCGAGCCCCTCGGGATTCGAACCGAAGATCCAGAAGGTGTGCAAGGATTACGCCACGCCTTACGTGGATAAAATCTACAAAGATGTTCACGGGAATCAGTTCCATGTGAAGAATCCGAAGGGCAAGCTGCGTATCATGTTGGCCGGTCATGTCGATGAGATCGCGCTGATGGTCAATCATATTGACAGCAAGGGCTTCCTGGGTTTTATGGCCATAGGAGGAGTCGATCCATCTGTGCTCGATGGTCAGCGTGTGCAAATCCACACGGAGAAAGGCGCGCTTCCCGGCGTTATCGGTCGCCGCGCCATTCACCTCACCGATCTGGCCGACCGCGGCAAGGGCATGAAGATGCATCAGATGTGGATCGACATAGGCGCGCGATCGAAGAACGAAGCGGAAAAGCATGTCGCGATTGGCGACCCTGCGACCATGAACGTGACCCACTTGGAACTGATGAACGGGCGGATGGTCGCGCGGGCCATGGACGACCGGATTGGCGCGTTTGTCGTGTTGGAAGTCATGCGCTTGATTGCGAACAAGAAGATCGAGTGCGCCGTGTACGGCGTCACGACGGTGCAGGAAGAAATCGGATTGCGTGGCGCGACGACCAGCGCCTACGGGTGCGACCCCCACGCGGCCATCGCGGTCGACGTTTCCCATGCCACGGATCATCCGGATGTGGACAGTAAACGCCACGGCTACTTCGAGCTTGATGGCGGCCCGATGGTTAGTCGAGGCCCTAACATTAACCCGAAAATCGCCAAACAACTTTTCGCCATCGCCAAGAAAAGGAAGATTCCCGTTCAGGCGGAGGCCGCGCCGAGGGGCACGGGCACCGACGCAAACGCCATTCAATTGAGCCGGGGCGGCGTCGCGACCGGACTGGTCAGCATTCCCAACCGCTATATGCATTCTCCGGTCGAGATGGTGTCGTTGAAAGATGCCGAGAATTGCGCCAAACTAATCTCCGAGTGGATACTGACGCTCAAATCGACCGCTAACTTTATTCCGTAGCGCGCCTAGGGTAGAGTCAGGGTTGTTGGAAGCCAGATAACGCCGAAAAAAAGGAGACGATACCTTGGATCAATATGTCGCGGAATTCATAGGCACTCTTATTCTGGTTCTTCTTGGAGACGGGGTCGTTGCGAACGTGCTTCTGGCCAAGACCAAGGGCAACGATTCCGGTTGGATCGTTATCACCACAGGCTGGGGCCTGGCCGTGGCTTTGGCCGTGTACTCCGTAGGCCGCATCAGCGGCGCCCATATCAACCCCGCCGTGACCTTTGGGTTGGCTTCCATCGGACAATTCGATTGGGCCATGGTCCCGGGCTATGTCGCCGCCCAGATGGTCGGCGCGATTGCCGGAGCGATCCTCGTTTTTCTCGCGTACTTCCCCCATTGGCGTGCAACCGAAGACCCCGGCAAGAAGCTGGCCGTCTTCTGTAACTCACCGGCAATACCATCTACGCCCGCAAACTTCCTTTGCGAGTTCATCGGCACCGCCATGCTCCTTTTTGGCGTCCTGTCCATTGGGGCCAACGCAGGCGCCATTTCCGATGCGGGCGATATTGATCTTGCTGCGGTCTACGCGACGGGCATCGCGCCACTCCTCGTTGGCTTACTGGTCTTCGGCATTGGAATAAGCCTTGGCGGACCCACCGGCTACGCGATTAACCCCGCGCGCGACCTCGGACCCCGCATCGCACACGCAATTCTGCCCATTCCCGGGAAGGGACCCTCGGATTGGGCGTACTCGTGGATACCGGTCGCTGGGCCTATCGCGGGTGGAATCGCCGGGGCCATCGCCTACAAGGCGCTGGGTGGAGCTTGGGCTCTCTAACGGCTTCGCAATCGGCTGTACGCCGCTGAAAAGGAGACCCAACCGATGGCCAAATATGTTCTCGCGCTCGACCAAGGAACGACCTCAAGCCGCGCCATACTTTTCAAAAAGGACGGGCGTGTCCACACGTCTGCGCAGAAAGAGTTCCCCCAGATATTTCCGTTGCCCGGGCACGTCGAGCACGACCCGGAAGCGATCTGGAAATCGCAACTGTCGACGGCACGAAGCGCCATCAAGAAGGCCAATGCCAAGCCCAAAGACATTGCGGCGATTGGCATCACGAACCAGCGCGAGACGATTGTTCTTTGGGAAAAGTCCACCGGCAAACCGGTCCACAACGCCATCGTCTGGCAAAGCCGAATTACCGCGCCCATCTGCGACGCGCTCATCAAGGAGGGCTTGGAAAGAACCTTCCAGAAAAAGACGGGCCTGGTGGTAGACGCGTACTTTTCGGGCACGAAGATAAAGTACCTCCTCGACAAGTATAGGGGCTTGCGCAAACGCGCCGAGAAAGGCGAAATCCTGGCGGGCACAATCGACACCTACCTTCTGTGGCGGCTCACCGGCGGTAAGGTCCACGCGACCGACTACAGCAACGCCAGCCGCACGCTCCTCTTCAATATCCACACCCTGAAATGGGATGCCCAACTGCTCAAGATACTCGACGTCCCCAGAGCGATGCTGCCGGAGGTCAAACCTTCGAGCGGTTTCTTCGGCGAAACGGACCCCAAGTTATTCGGCGCGGCCTTGCCCGTCACGGGAATCGCGGGCGATCAGCAGGCGGCCACCTTTGGCCAAGGCTGTTTCAAGCCGGGCATGGTCAAGAATACCTACGGCACCGGTTGCTTCATGCTCATGAACACGGGAACCAAAGCCGTGGCCTCGAAAAACGGTCTCCTGACCACCATCGGCTGGGGGCTCGACGGAGAGGTCACTTACTGCTTAGAAGGCTCTGTTTTCGTGGCTGGCGCGGCGGTTCAATGGTTGCGGGATGGACTCAAGCTCATCAAGACCGCACCCGCTATCGAGAAGCTGGCCCTGACGGAAACAGACAATGGCGGCGTATATTTTGTGCCGGCGTTCGTCGGGCTCGGGACTCCCTATTGGGACCCTTATGCGCGGGGCACGATCGTTGGCATAGAACGCGGGACGACGGCCGGGCACATTGCGCGAGCTACCCTCGAATCCATGTGTTACCAATCGCGGGACTTGGTCGAGGCCATGGAGGCGGACTCCGGCGTGAAGCTCAAACTGCTGAAGGTGGATGGCGGCGCGTCGCTCAACAACACCCTTATGCAATATCAATCAGACATCCTCGGCGTGAAGGTCCAGCGCCCGGCCGTCCACGAAACAACGGCGCTCGGCGCGGCCTACCTTGCGGGACTCGCCACGGGTTTCTGGAAAAACACCAGCGACGTCACCAGCAATTGGGCGCTCGCCGCCGAATACAAACCGGCTATGAAACCCACCGCGCGCAAGGCGGCCTATTCCGAGTGGAAAAAGGCCGTGGAACGATCCAAAGGCTGGGCCTCGCCGGTTAAATAGGCGACGACAGATCGGACTTTCAGCCGATTTTATCGGCTCTTCACGGAATTCCGGGATAGGCGCCTCGCTTTGACCTATTCTCCGCTTGCTTATGGCAGATTTTCCCAAGAGCGGTAAGGAAGTACCGTGCGCTGAAGGCGCAAACTCCTCCAAACAAGTTTGAAGGTGCCACCCGTTTCACTCCTATGTTCTTATCCCAATTCCCTGCGTAGCGGGTCCACACTCGCATTGACATGGCATGGGCAGTGCAATCCCAAAAAAACAGCACGGGACGCCTGTCCGGCTGTCCCGTGCCACGAAATTAATTTAGTTAGAGTTTAGTCTTCTTTTTCGGTGGGTTCGTCTTCTTCGTCTTCGGGCTTCACACTGTTCTTGAACTCGTTGATCGCCGAGCCCAGAGACCGACCGACTTGCGGGAGTTTTCCCGCGCCGAAGATGATCATCACGATGACCAAAATTACAAGAAGCTCACCCATTCCAGGGGTCCACATATCTTATCTCCTTAAAAATAGAGTTGTACCGCGCATACAGACGCTCAATTGTAGTCCGTAAACGCCTCGTTTACAAGACACTACCGGGTTTGCAAGACACTTCGCGAGAATACGAAGCGGCCCACGGCGTCATAGACGACCAGGCTGCGGCACCCACCGGCGTTGCGTACGCATCAAGCTCAATCCCTTTTGTAAAGAACGCTTCGAGGCGTCCGGGCAACAATTACCGCCCAGTACCACACGGTTGTTACCAGTACCATTATACACCGACCCATGCTGTAAAGTTCCAAGGGGCCGAATCGAGGTCAGGCGCTTTTTCGGCGCCCTCGAGGGTAGGCGAGTTTTACCACGAGCAACTCCAGCGCGAGTACCGCGTCTGTGCCCGTATTTCTCATCATAAACTGGGTGTCCGTGCACAAGGCGAAGGCAGCGCGCATTTTCCGTGCGCCCAACTTCGTGGCCAGCGGGGTCACCTTTTGTGCGACGAACCGGCTGATCGGTGGAGGGCCATCCGCCGCCGCGACCGCGTAGGCGCTTTTCAGCAGCCAGTTGATGGTGCCGAGCAGTTCGTCCGGGTGTTTGCCGAGGTCCGTCAGCCGCCGCAGCGAGGCCAGCGCCAAGCCGGGTTGCGACGCAGCGATCGCGTCGGTCAGCGCCCACACTTCCTCTTCCGCCACATCGGCGCTCGCCGCGATCACGGCATCGACGGTAATCGTGTGCGTTTCATCGCCCAGAAAATTAATGAGGATGGTGATCGAGTTGGACACATCGCTCAGGTGATTTCCCGCACGCCGAACCAACTCTTCCAGGGCGTCCCGTTCAATCGTGCGCTCGCGTTTTTCGACTTCCTTCTGCGCCCATTTCCGCGCCTCCGCTTCCGACAGTTCGGGCGACTCGACGATCTCGCCAACCTTCGCGCAGGCCTTATAAAATTTCGTCCGCTTATCCACGCGGTCCGTCACCATCAACAGCACCGTGGCCGAATTTGGATCGGAAAGGTATTGCAACATGGGCCCGGCGTTCGACTCACTCAGATAGCGATCCGCGTTGCGCACCACCACCACGCGCCGGTCCGCCAAGAAGGGGAGCGTTTGCGCCTCCATGACGACGCTTTCCACGGGAGTTTCGTCGGCGTAGTACGCCGCGTAGGCGAATTCTTTTGACGCGGGATCGATGGCTTTGTCCACGAACAATTCGAGAGCGCGTTCGACCAGGAAGGGTTCGAAGGTGGCGGCGCGGGCACGCGGAGGCTTACCGGGGCAAAACAAATAGACCGGGGCAGAGACCGCGCCCGAATCGATACCGCCAATAAAATCCGCTACGTTCATGCGCCTCCCAGGGGTGGGTTCATCTACCAGGGCTCGATCGTGCGGTAATAAATATCCGACGCCAATTGCTCAAGCGCCTCCGAGGCCGCGAAGTTTTCCTCTTGCGTCTGAAACGAGCGGACGGTAGGCAAGAATGTTTCCGCGTTGCCCCTGAGCCGGTCGGACGTTGCGCCGATCACGCGGGTGTAATAGCTGGTTTCCCCCGCCATGAGTGGATCTTCCCAAATGACCTCGCCCGTTTGCCGGTCCGTCAGTCGAACTCCCGCCGAGATGACCGTAAGAAATTGCGTGACCTCATCGTCAGGATCGAAGGTAAGGCCCTTCTGCCGGTATCCCAGGATAACCCCTTCAACCAGCAGGTCCGCGGTCTCCATGTCAACGACCTCAAGCCGTCCGTCCGTCAAAAATTTTCGGATCAGAGCGTTCGTCAGGGGCGCTTGTAGATCGTATTCTCGGCTCTCATTGAGAAACGCGGCGACGTGGATCGTCTGATACTTCTGATCCAACGTCGAGCTGAGCGTGTAGCCGCAACCGGCCAAAACGCCAAGCGCGAGAATGCCCACCGTGAACCGAAGCCAGCCAGCATGCCGAAGCCGGGTCGCAAGCACCCTGTCCATCGACTTAGTCCGCCAACCCGACAAAACGGGCTTGGGTTGACTGGGGTCCCGCATGTTGGCTGAGCCACTCCTGCGCCGTACGGCCCGCCTCCGAGTCGGGATACTGGTCCATGAGCGCCTGATACGAGATGTGCGCCGAGAGGAATAGCCGTCGGCGCTCATAAAACTTGGCGGTCTGCAAACGCTGCTGCGCGATATTTTCCGTCATCTCGGCGCGGACCTGTCCGAGTTCCTCCAGGCGTTCATCCCGTGAAAATTGCGCCGTGAAGTCGTCAATGCGGTCAATGGTCAACTGGCTGGGATCTTGGTCGTAGTCGGGGCTGAGCGACAGCTCGTGATACGTCTGGACAAGCCCAAAGGACGCTTCGCGGACATAGTCCGAATTTGGGTAGACGTCCAAGAGTTGGCGGTACTCCAATCCAGCTTCCATGTACTGCTCGCGGGTAAAGTGGCTCAACCCAATCTTATATTGCGCCTGGGCCGCCGCGTCCGTGAACGGCTGGTTATCACGAACGAGCGAATACACCTCAATCGCTTTCTTAAACGGGCGCTTGCGAAAGGGATTCCAGCGCGACTTGTACCAGCGGCGGTCCGCCTTCGCTTCGAGGCTGACGCGGCCCTTCTCGAAAAGGGAATCCCCGATTTCATACTGCTTCACGATGACCTCGTCAAAATACTGGCTGTCCGGAAAACTTGAGAGGACTACCTGAAATTCGTCAGCGGCCTCGACCAAATCGCCCTGGGCCATCTTGATTTCGCCACGGAGGAACTGGTTCTCGTCCGCCCGCTCCGTGTCCCCGTAATAGCGGTTAAACTTGCCCGTCTCCCCCAGAGCCTGCTTATACTTTCCATCGATCATCAGCCCGCGGGCAAACTCGATCTGGAGTTCCGGAGTCTCCTTAGGCAGATTCTTCAAATTGATGAAGCGGCCTGTCTGCGGCGTCCAAATCCACTGGCCGTGCGCCACCACAGGGGCCAATATCACCGTTGCCAAAGCAAATGCCGTTACACTGCGCGCTAAACGCATGGTCGTCCTCCACGTCAAGATTCTGCGGGCCAGACCCGCCCCGTTACCCGTGATCATATCAGCCCCCCAGACCCCGCGCAAACGACGCCAAATACGGAGACATCATCGATTGGCGCACCACTCAAACAGCGTCTGCCATTCCCGGCGCTGCATCGCTACAAGCGCGGGGGAATCCGCTTCGCTTCGATCCTCCACTTGGTCGATAAACGCGTGGGGATCGTAGCCCGAGATGTCCGCCATGGCCGGATGGTCGCCCGTCCTGTGGAACCAATAATGGCTATTGCTAAAATCACCCTCGCGCCGGTGCATGATGCCATGCCAAAACGAGCCCGTCGCATCCTTCACCCCTTGGCTTATCGTATGGCTCCGGTCGAGCGCGTCAACGTACAGCCAAACCCCCGCGCAGAGGGTCGGATTCGCCTGAATCACGGGATTCTGAACGACCTTCGCGGCGAGTTCGAATCGGGCCGGGTCCGCAGGTTCAGAGACGACCAGACGCTCCATCGCCTCCAACAGCGGCGCGGCAGTCGTCAACGGTTCCATGGCTTTCGCTATCGCGGGCGGCACGTTCATGGCAAATTGGATTCCAGGTATTGTGAAAAAGGAAATCTTACGCGAAGTCCCAGCGTGCCGCAACGTTGGACGAACAATCGGTACAGTTCTGTTACGACCGCTGAAATTTTCAGAGACCCTTCTTTGCCGGTACCCTTCGGCGGTTTACGCTGAAAGCGTTAAATTCCTCAGCCCCGCACACCAAAATGCCCTTGTGAAGGCTAAATAGGTTCTTTCCCACTACGGTCTCTGGAGCGGTAATGGCAGTACTGCATCCCAAATAAAGAACCTCCCGTCTCCGTTGGCAGCGTCAGACTTTCCAACCGACACGAGCTAACCGGTTCTCGCCGCGCTCCGCTAGAATGCGCCCATGCCGCGCAAACTCAAAGCCACCGTCCGCTACGACGGGACCAACTTCTCCGGCTGGCAAGTCCAGCCAGGACAGCGCACCGTTCAGGGATCCCTCGAAGAAGCCCTCGCGACCATCGCCGGGCAGCCCGTCCGCGTTATCGGCGCGGGCCGGACCGACGCGGGTGTCCACGCGCTGGCTCAAGTATTCCACTTCGAGTGGGAGGACGCGCAGGCCGCAGACACGTTGATCCGTTCGCTGAGCAAGATGCTCGGTCCCGAGATTCGAATCGAAGCAATGGAAGAGGCCCCGGAAACCTTCCACGCTATCGCCGACGCAACCGCCAAACGCTACGCCTACGTCCTATCCAACGCGCCCTACCCCGACCCCTTCGCCGACCGCTACGCCTGGAACCTATCGCATCAAATCGATCAATCCCGGTTCACGGAATTGGCGCAACGCCTGGTGGGCAAGCACGATTTCGCGGGATTCTGTTCCAGCGGATCCTCCGCGAAAACCACCGTCCGCGAAATTTACAGCATCCGCGTGATACCCGGCCCCGTCGTCGGCCCCAACGATAGCGACGTATTCTGGCGTGTTGAATTCTCGGGGAACGGTTTTCTTTACAAGATGGTCCGCAACATCACCGGAACCCTCATCGACATCGCGCGCGGAAAAGTCTCCGAAGAACGCATAGACGAGCGCCTCGCTTCGCCCGGCCCCTACATGGGCTACACCGCCCCCGCGAAGGGGTTGTTCCTGGTGGAAGTTTCGTACTAAGTCGCGAGAGGCTTTGTTCCGACCCCTCCTCCAATTCCTGAGAATAAATCCAGCGCCACAGGAGTATTCATAGCAGCAACCGCAGACGACGTGCCGAGTTGGCACAAGGCAGAGGAGAATGCGATGGACGCGTGTAAAATCGATGGTTCTGGAAAGTGCTGCGCGTGCGAGCAAATGAAGACCCCAAAGGGGGCGCTTCGAATGGCCGGTCGTCTGGTCGTCTTCGCGCTCCGTTCGCCTATCCGTTTTGCCCGTGGCTTGCTCGCGTTCTTATGGGCCATCTGGGGCGAACATATGCGAATTGGACGTAAGTACAAGCGAGCCGTTCTGTCCTATGATCGGGCGCTCAGCATCTACGTTCGTGATTCCATGCTTGACAAGCGTGGAACGCTCACTAAGCACTTGATAGACATGAAAATGCGTTGCCACGGGGCGCTGGGCCATGCGTGGGAAGCACAGCGCCTGAAGGAGCTGCTGAACGGTATGCGCGAGGGAAAGCGAATCAACCCCGGGTTGGTATGTCGGCAGATATAGCGACGCCCGTGCATACCTAGGCTGGCGAAGCTGTTCTTCGGGAGACGTTATGGCAATACGTGCTCGACGCGACGACCGGTAGAGGCGCGCGATTCGATGGCTGCGAGGAACTCGGCCTTCTTCCTGACAAACAGAGGGACCCACAGCGGCGCTCCGCCTTCCTTTGGGTATATCCGAAGGAATCGAAAGCCCATGATGTTGAGGGGGCGCATGTCGGACACGTTGGGCCACTCAAGAGACCGAGCGCGTCCCCAAAACGTCCGGCCTCGGATGACGTCATCCGTCAATTTCACTGCAGTCGCTTTCGCCACGATGTACGCGCCCACGACCGCCCACAAATAAATGATGCACAGGAGTTGTAAGAAGGTATAGCTGACAACGCCGTAGCCTAGGTGACCCATCGCATGCAGTGCCATGGTTAATCCGGCGCCGACGGCCGCGCCAAATAGAAAGATGGGCGTGAAAAGGAGGAGGAAGCCAGGTTGATACACATGCTCTTGATCGTTCATAACAGGTTCCAGTCGGTCGTGACGTAGCGGTAGCCGTGTGCGGGAGATGCCGCAGAGTAGAGTCGCCACGCCCTGCGTGTCAAGGGAGCCACCACCGGGAACGGGAGGTGACATCGCGCCACCCGAAAAATACTGTCCATAACAGGAGGGAAACCATCATGTACCATCCACACATGCCGACGACCGGGCACCAGAAACCAAGCGGATCCATCGATTTCGACTTGCGCAGCCGCGTGAAGGAATTGGAAATCAGCCTGAAACGCGTCCAAATCGTCAACGCCGCCATGTGGGAACTTCTCCGTGGCGCGCTGAAGGCGACTGACGCCGATCTGGAGGCCCGTATTAAGGAGGTCGACCTGCGTGACGGGGTCGAAGATGGTAAAATATCCAGTGTTCCGCTTCGCTGTCCCAGCTGCAACCGGGTGTCGACTTCGAAACATTGGCGATGCCTTTACTGCGGCCTCGATTTCGAGCAGAACGTATTTACCTGATTTTTCGGTATCCTCCACCTTTTTTCCGTGCGTGGCATTGCGGGGATGTCGCGGCTACCGGCGCGCTTTTCGCTTTACGCGGCGCTTGGCTGAATCAACCGTGTTCCTCATGAGCATGGTGATGGTCATCGGGCCTACGCCGCCTGGAACTGGTGTGATGGCCCGGGCCTTCTTTGACACGTTCTTGAAGTCCACATCGCCGACTAGACGAAACCCTGACTTCTTCGTCTTGTCGGGGACTCGGTTTGTTCCCACATCGATCACCACGGCGCCTTCTTTCACCATGCGCCCCTTGATAAAACCGGGTACGCCAATGGCGGCAATCAAAATGTCCGCCTGTTTGCAGATGGAAGCCAGCTTCTTCGTTCGTGAATGGCATACGGTCACGGTCGCATTTGCGCCGGGGGCTTTGCGCATGAGCATGGCAGCCAGGGGCTTACCGACAATGTTTGATCGACCAACGATCACCACATGCTTACCCGCCGGATCGTAACCGGATCGCATCAAAAGCTGCTGACAACCGTGGGGCGTACAGGGCAGAAAGGCGTCGTCGCCGATGAGCATCTTGCCCACGTTCATCGGATGAAATCCATCCACATCTTTATCGGGGTCGATGGCGTTGAGCACCTTCGATTCGTTGATCCGCTCGGGCAGCGGAAGCTGCACCAGAATCCCGTCGACCTTCGGATCACGGTTCAATTTATCGATGAGATTCAAGAGCCTTTTTTCCGTACACGAACTAGGTAAATCGAAATCGAAGGAAGCCATGCCTAAGTCAGCGCAGGCCTTCTTTTTCATTCGCGTATACACTTCGCTCGCGGGGTCGTTCCCGACCAGCACGACGGCGAGGCCCGGAACAATTTTGCGCTTCGTAAGGGCCTTCACTTCGTCGGCGATCTCAGCGCGGATCTCAGCGGCAATCTTTTTCCCATCGATGATTCGTGTCATTTCGGCTCCTTCTCGTTCTAATTTCGAAGACTCTACGTTTAACCGGGGGGCGTCTTCAAACTTCTGGGACGGTGCTTCAGCTCTCGCACGGCCTGATGGATATCAAGCCCCAAATATTTCCTCGTACTACTATCCGTCAGAATCTTGTTTTCTTGGCAAGATTTTCGAGTGGCGAATCTTACGAGTCCTTTGAGAACAAGGAGAACGCTGGACTATTTTAGTCCACGCAAAGCCGCAAGGGCGCAAAGAACTCTGCCTGGCGGTATGCCTACCCGCCATGTTACTGCCCCTTTGCGGCTCTGCGTCTTTGCGTGACACTCATTGGTTGTAGCTGCGCCATGTTGAGAAATTCGTGGTGAATCATAATTTACGTTTTTCCACGAATAGGCATTGATTTATCGCGCCAATGAATAGAAGAAAAATTGATGGGCGAACCCAGGAGCATCTCCGCGCCCTCCGCGTCTCCGCGGTGAGAAAAAAATTAAATTCACCGCGGAGACGCGGAGATGCTTTTTCGCTGAGGGTAATCCATGCCAATTGAACAGAGTTCGTTGGGGACGCTGTCTTTAGTTGCGGCTATGCCGCGCTATGTCCTCTGTGGCCTCTTGAGAACGACTTCGTTAACAGGGACACAAAGATGATCAATTCATGCTTCGTATGGCTTATCATGTGCGCGGTAACCAAGAAAGTCGTGGTTGGCGGACAAAGGAGTGGGTGAGCGTGGATTGCGGGTGGGAATTCTGGGTGGATCGCGGCGGCACATTTACCGATGTGGTCGCCCGCGACCCGGAAGGCCGCATCCAAATCCTCAAACTGCTGAGCGACAATCCCGATCACTACGCGGACGCGCCGCTTCATGCGATTCGGCAGCTCATGGGCATTGATACGGATACTCCTCTGCCAAACGACGCTATCCATTCGGTGAAGATGGGCACCACGCTGGCCACGAACGCCCTCCTCGAACGCAAGGGGGCCCGTGTCGGCCTTTTGGTCACGAAGGGTTTCGCGGACCTGCTCGAGATTGGCTACCAGGACCGGCCCGACATTTTTGCGTTGCGTATCGAAAAGCCTGAGACGCTCTACGCCGAAGTGAGAGAAATCGGCGAACGGGTGATGGCGGATGGTACGGTGCGGACGCCTTTGCACGAGGAAAGCGTGAATGAAGCCTTGGCCGATTTTCGTGAGGCGGGCGTCGAAGCCATCGCGATACTGTTCATTCACAGTTACGCCTTCCCCGAACACGAGCGCCAGGCGGGGGCGCTAGCGCGCACCGCGGGATTCACCGAAGTCAGCCTTAGCCACGAGGTGGCCCGTGAAATTAAGGCCGTCGGGCGCGGCGACACGGCGACAACGAATGCCTACCTCAACCCACTGCTCCGGCGTTATGTAGAAAACGTGCGGCAAGAACTCGGCGCGGCCGTTCCACTGCGCTTCATGCAGTCCAATGGCGGACTAACCGACGCGGATCGCTTCATCGGAAAAAACGCCGTGTTGTCGGGGCCCGCAGGTGGAGTCGTCGCGTACGCCCATACGTGCAAGCAGGCAGGATTCCACCACGCCATCGGTTTCGACATGGGCGGCACGTCTACCGATGTAAGTCGGCATGACGGCGCTTTCGAGCGCGTATTCGAAAAACGCGTCGCGGGCGTCCGCCTCAAGGCCCCCATGCTCCACATCGAAACCGTCGCCGCTGGAGGCGGCTCGATTCTTCGCTTCGATGGGCAACGCTTCCTCGTTGGCCCCGAGAGCGCCGGTGCACGGCCCGGGCCTGCCTGCTACCGATTGGGAGGCCCCGCTACGGTCACCGATGCGAATCTTGTGCTGGGACGCATTCAGCCTGCCTATTTCCCCAACTGCTTCGGCCCTTCTGGAGATGCGCCGCTTGATGTGACGGCCGCGCGATCCGCGCTCGAAGCGCTGACCGCGCGCGTCAACGAATCAGCCCCTGCACCTTGGTCGGTCGCGGCGGTGGCGGCGGGGTTCATCCGAGTCGCCAACGAAAACATGGTTCAGCCAATCAAGAAGATCAGCGTGGCGTGTGGCTACGATGTCCGCGAGTACGCGTTGGCGTGTTTCGGAGGGGCGGGCGCGCAACATGCGTGCGCCGTAGCCGGCGCGTTGGGTATCGCGAAGGTGATGCTGCATCCTCACGCCGGCGTGCTCAGCGCCTACGGCATGGGCCTGGCCGACATGATCCACACGGAAGTGGAAGCCGTACTCGATACGCTCGGCCCGGACGGGATGGCGCCCTACGGACCTCGCTTTAGCGAACTGGAAGCGGTGGGCCGCGATGTGCTGGAAGCGGAAGGGTTCACGCGAGACCGCATTGAACAAGCACGTTCGGCAGACCTACGGTACGCGGGCGTGGATACATTTTTGAACATCCCCGACGGCCCGGACGACGATGTGGCCGTGTTGTTCGAAGCCCATCACGCCGCTTTGTATGGATTCGTCAAGGCGGGGCATCCTGTCGAGATCGTCAATGTGCGCACTGAGACCATCGGCCACACGGATAAACCGGCGGAGACACGCATGGAGTGCAAGCCGCACGAAGTTCCTGTAAGTCTTCGCGTCGACCGCGTGGCCGTCTATTTCGCAACGGGCTCGGGCGCAGTTGTCCCGGTGGACACCCCCGTCTACCGCCGCGCCGACCTGAAGCCCGGTGACCGCGTAAGCGGGCCGGCCCTCATCGTGGAGGCGGTCTCGACCATTGTGGTCGATCCCGGATGGGAGGCCGACGTAAACGGATACAATCACCTCATTTTGACGGCGGCAACCGCTCACGCGATGGAACCACTCGCGACGGATTGCGATCCGGTCATGCTCGAAGTCTTCAACAGCCTGTTCATGTCCATCGCCGAGCAGATGGGCAAGACACTAGAGCGAGTCAGCCATTCGGCAAACATCAAAGAGCGCCTCGACTTTTCGTGCGCCGTATTTAGCCCCGATGGCGAACTCGTGGCGAACGCGCCGCATATGCCCGTTCACTTAGGGGCCATGGGGGAAAGCGTGCGTGCGATTCTCGACGAGCGTTCCGGCAGCATGAAGGCGGGGGACGTGTACATGACGAATGACCCCTATCACGGAGGCTCGCATCTTCCGGATATTACCCTCGTTACCCCGGTGATGGGCACCGACGGGTCGCCTGCGTTCTTCGTGGCGAACCGGGGACACCATGCCGACATCGGCGGGATTACCCCCGGTTCAATGCCGCCCTTCTCGACCTGTATCGAGGAGGAGGGCGTGGTCATCCACAATTTCACGCTCGTTTCGGAAGGGGTCTTTCACGAGGAAGCCATCGTACGCCTCCTTACCGAGCATCCCTACCCCGCGCGCAACATAGACGAACGCCTGAGCGACCTTCGTGCGCAGATTGCATCGAATAACGCGGGGGCGCTGTTGCTGGAAGAGCTGCGCGTACAATACGGCGCAGAGGTCGTCCAAGCGTACATGGGGCACGTTCGAGACAACGCCGCGGAGGCGATGCGCAACCGACTCACACGCTTGCCCGACGGCGAATACCGTGCCGAAGATCGCCTCGATAGCGGCGCGAAAATCGTCTGTCGAATCGTCATTGCGGGCGACACGGCGTCGGTCGATTTTTCCGGAACCGACTCACAGCTCGAAGGCAATCTTAATGCGCCTCCCGCCGTAGCCATCGCCGCCGTGCTGTATGTCTTTCGGACGCTCATCGAACACCCCATTCCATTGAACGCCGGTTGCTTGGACCCCATCTCCATTCACATTCCCGAAGGCTCCCTTCTCGCCCCGCGCAGCCCCGCCGCCGTGGTCGGGGGAAACGTCGAGACCTCCGTCCGCATCGTCGATACGCTCTACGCCGCGCTCGGGACCATCGCCGGCGGGCAAGGCACGATGAACAATCTGACCTTCGGCACGGAAGAGTGGGGCTACTACGAAACCATCTGCGGCGGTGCCGGCGCCGGGCCCGGATTCGATGGCGCGTCCGCCGTCCACACGCACATGACGAACACGCGGATCACGGATCCGGAAGTATTGGAGCGGCGCTATCCCGTGCTGCTCCGGGAATTTTCGATTCGAAAAGGCAGCGGTGGTCGCGGCGAATTTTGCGGAGGCGACGGAACCGTCCGAGCTATCGAATTCCTCAAGCCGATGGCCGTGGGCGTCTTGTCAGAGCGCCGGGTCCTCGCGCCCTACGGGTTGAACGGCGGCGCACCTGGCGCAACGGGCCGCAACCTGCTCCTAAGGGATGGCGACACCTTCGAACTCGAAGGTCACGCGCGGCTCGACGTGCAAAAAGGCGATGTCTTGGTCATCGAGACGCCGGGCGGCGGAGGGTATGGGCGGCCTTCTTCGACAGATTGAGACCGGTTCTTCGGTCAGGCCTGCTTAATAACCGGGCGTACTTCACCCGCCTCCGCGCATATCCCGTCGAACAACCGCGACGCGCCGTCGATACCGTAGTCCGAGAAGTTCTTCGGGTTCAGCCAAAATTCACGCAGCCGACCTCGTCCTTCGCGCTCATACATCAGCACCTTGATCATCATCTGCGCCTTGTCGAGCGCACGGACCAGACGGCCTTCCGGCGTCTCCGCCGCCAAGAATTCATCCATGTACTCGCCGTACTGCTCCCCGAAACCGTCGAACAATTCCCGCGTCACCGCCCGCTCCGCCTCGTCTTTCACTTCACGCAAATGCGCGTCCGCAGCGGGCATGGGGATGTCCATAAGTTGCGCTTCGCACAGATCGTGGATAAGGCAGATCGCCAACGTTTTATCCCGGTCGAATTCGCCCGGGTACTCGTCGAGAAATACCAACGCCATCAACGACACAAAGTGGCTATGCGCGGCCACCGATTCGGGCTCGGTTACCCCGCGAAGGACAAATCCCGCACGCGCCACACGATCCAACGGATGAATGGCTTCAAAAAGACGGAGGACTCGTTGTTCAAAGGAGGGCATGGAAAGAGTATGCCACAGAGCGCACAGCGATCACAGAGACTGGGTCCGCTTCGCGGGGATTTGGATCAAGAAATGAGTCGGGAGGGCGAGCGTACTCGCGAGCTGGGGTAAGGCCTATGGACCGCGGCTCGCGAGTACGCTCGCCCTCCCGGCAGGCTCTCTAAAGTTAGAATTTCAGGGAGTCGTGCCGATGCGAAGACGATATGTCTTCGGTTCCCCGGTTTCCGTGTGGGCCATCTCGACGGTCAACACTCCAGCCACCGGACCGGCAGCATCGCCGGAGCCTTTCTCCCGATTGAATGCAACGCTCTCCATGCCGCCACCCGGCGCGAGATTCCACGCGGGGCCGTCATACGGAAAGAACTGAGCCGACGCCCCCGTGAAACGCCAAGGCGCCAACGACAGAATCGAAAGGACGCCGTCGTCCGAACGGTCAACGCGTAGCGACGTGGAGTCCCTATCGAGCAAGGTGGGTACAGCGGCGTGGGCTCCCGCGATCATCGCCGAAGATTCCGATGGCCCGCCGTCGCCCGAAGGTAATTCAATCGTTACCGTCGCTTCCCCAGGAATACATTGTCCATCTTCCAAACATACGAGCCAAAAAAGATTCGCGGAAAGAGTGGATACGGCTTCCGCTGAAAGGCCGACCGGTGGAGTGACTTCCGAAGCGAGTAGAACCTCGTGTTCATAGCCGTATGAAACATCGTCGATTGCCGCGATCTCGAACCGGGACGGCGCAGGCCACTCCAGGGGCGTGGCGAAAAATCCATCCGGCAGCTCCCAAACCACCTCCGTGGCCAAGCCCGAATCTCCGGGATAACGCCAGTAAATATGGCCATTCCGCGGGATCGTAAAATGCGCGGCCAACGTGAAAGGAGTACCCGGTGTGAGAGCCGTTACGTCCGCCACGAGCCGCGCTTCTACCTCAAGAGACGGCGCGGAATCGGGTTCGACACCAGTCGAAACCTCGGTCTCCTCGGCACGCCCGCAGCCACCGACCACACAACACAGCGCGAGCAAGGCGGTCAACACGTAGCCGCCGCGACGCCTGATGCTCCTATCCAACTTCATCCTATCCAGCTCCTTTTGATTTGTTCGACGACCTGTTAATGTAACACAAACTCTGCGGGGCTTCCGCCTGGGGATCACCTCTCATCTGTTCCTGCCGAGTCCTTGACGGGAGGAAAAAAGCGTGAACAACAAGCCAATCACGCGTCGGAAGTTTATGGTGCAATGTCTGGGCGCGACGATGGCTTCAAGTGGCCTCTTTTCGAAACCCGCGCAGGCGCGTCATTCTTCTCTATCCGCTACTGAATTTCAGGAAGCAAAGGCATTTCTCGCCGAAAACTTCGTCGTCGATCTGCACACGCATCCCTCTCTGAAGACATCCTTCTTGGGAAAAGACCTAACGAAAGCCCACGCCGCGCCCAGCGGAACGTGGCCATTCACGATGCGCGGCGACCTTCCCTCGCTGAAAGACGGGCAGGTCGACGCTATTGTGTCCGTCATTTATCCACCGGAACGGGAGTTCCTAGAAGACTCGGCTCCGTTGCGTGCCGTTTCCAGCATGACGCCAAGCTTGCGAAAAGTGAAGCGGAGCATGGCGCAGCCCTCCGACGAAGTCGTCGTGCGCGAGTTGGAAGCCTTCGAGAAGGTCATCTCCGAATCGGAAAGCGACGGCTCCCTGGGTGTGGCGCGGTCGGTTGCGGAATTGGACCGCATAAACGCGAAAGGCGGAATCGCTATCTTGCACGGTGTCGAGGGTGGCCATAGCCTCGGCTGCGACATCGGCATGGTCGAAGAACTGCACAGCCGGGGCGTGTGCATGTTGACGATTGCCCATTTCTATGACCGTGGAGTGGCTCCGAACATCATGGGCCTTCCAGACCGGCGTCTTTACAGAGCATTCCATTGCTTTCAGAACCAGATCGCGTCGGAGAAAACCGATGGGCCGCTCCCGAAATTCGGGCGGGAGGCCGTCGACCGTATGCTCAGCCTGGGCATGATCGTAGACTTGAGCCATTGCGCGCCTACGGCACGCCGGGAAGCGACCGCCATGGCCCATCGTCACCATCGGCCTGTCGTCATGTCGCACGTCGGACACCACGGCCTCGCGCCCTTTAAGATGAATCCGAAGGACGATGAGGTATGTCGTATCGCCGACACTGGCGGCGTGATCGGCGTGATCTTTATGAACTACTTTTTGAATGGGAAGGTTAAGGGAAAGGGAATTGACACAATCGTGATGACGGTAGAAAAACTTATTGACGCGGGCGGCGTAGATTGTATCGGGTGGGGATCCGATTTCGACGGTCTTACCAATCCGCCCAACGACTTGAGAGAGCCCTCCGATCTGCCCTATCTGGCTGCGGCGATGCTCAAACGATTCGGTGCAAATGTTTCCGCCAAATTCTTCGGAGGAAATGCCCGGCGTCTCCTGGAAAACGGGTGGAGCCCCGCGACGGGCGCTACGCCAAGATCCCCCGGCCGATGACTTTCAATTCCAGGATAGGCTCGACCCCTTCGAAAATGGGGAGGACCAACGCGTCGGCCACATACCGCGAAATCGCGAATTCTTCCGCGTATCCCCATCCACCGTGGAGGAGCTGGCTGCGCTGCGACACATCAACCGCCGCGCGTGACGAAAAGTGCTTCGCCATGGACGCAAGAAGGGCGGCTTTCTTGTCGCCGCGATCCATCGCGTCGGCGGCCGCGTAGGTGAGTTGACGGGCCGCTTCGATGCGGATGGCCATGGCCCCGATTTCGTACTGGGTATTTTGGTATTCGGCGATTGGCCTGCCAAATTGTGGCCGACCGAGGGCGTATTCGCATGCCGCTTCCATGCTGGCTTGGGCCAGACCCAGCGCCCTGCCGCCTGTTTGAAGGCGGCCCGCTGCGAACCCGTCCATTTGCAAGTAGAATCCCTTGCCCGCACCCGCATCGCCCCCAACTAAATTCTCTTTCGGCACGAAATAATCTTCGAACTGAAGCGTAAACGAGTGCATGCCCCGGTACCCCATCGTGGCGTCGGCTTTCCCAGTCAAGCGGCCACCGGTGGATTGTTCGGCGGCGAATTCGTGTCCCGTGAATACCTCCTTCTCGACAATGAACAACGACAATCCAGAGTGGCCTGAATCGGAATCGTCGCTCGTACGCGCCAAGAGCGCCAGGATATTTGCCCGGCCCGCAAAGGTACACCAGGCTTTTGCGCCGTTGAGCAGATACCCTTCGCGCCCGTCGACCACCCCAGCGGTCGCCCGGCATGTAAGGTGCGCCACATCGGATCCGGTATCGGGTTCGGTAACGGAAATGGCGACCATCACCTCGCCCGACGCGATGGCAGGGAGCCAGTGTTCGCGCTGCGCGTCGGTGCCGCCCTTCAGGAGGGCCTTCGACAGGATTTCAGGACGCGTGATCAGACTGCCTGCCGCCGGCAATGATGCTGCGGATAGTTCTTCGGTCGCGACGATCATGAGGAGGTTCGACATGCCGATGCCTCCGTGTTTCTCGGGGATGGACATGCCGAAGTAGCCCATCTCGGACATTTGTTCGATAAGACTATCGGGCACGAGCAAATCCTCGCGGTGAATGTCTTCCGCCAATGGGCGGACCACCTCAGTCGCGAAACGGCGCGTACCATCGCGCAAGTCGATTGCGTCGGGGGAAGGGCTGCCTTCCGAAAGAATGGGCCCGTCGTTTATGCCCCCGCGTTCAAGCGCAACGCGCCCCAGGGCTTCATATGAACCGCTGCCCAATCGCCCTCGAATCCAGTCCTCAGCCGCAGAATCGGGCCGCGCAGATTCGGCCTCGTCCGACGAGAATCCGAAGGCATCCCTCTGCCACTGTATCGTAGTCCAAAAATGGATCAGGGTTTCAGCGGCATACATTTCCGCGACCCGGGCCAGGTCCTCATTCGAGGCAAGCCCCTCCTCCTCGATCCGGATCGCGTATCGCAGCAGCGCGTCGGCCGCCTCGAAGCGCGTCGTCAGCCGGGCCGCTTCACGGGTCACGATTTGGTTCTCGTCGATTTTTCGCCCATGGTCCGTAATCGCACGGATCTTCTCCAGAGCGCGCTCCAGGTGATCCCGGCCGCAACCGAGCAATCCTTCGGCCTCCGAAAGGCTGGTGGTTCGTGTAGGTGATGGTGTGGTCATTCGCCAAAAACTCCGTCTTTGCCAATGAGAACATAATAATCTAAATCGAGAACCACCGTGGCGTCGTACGGGCCGCGCGCGTTCATTTCATCGTGGGGCTCCAGTTTCAGAACCTTGCCCCGCGGATCCTCGTTCTTAACAGCCACCAACCTCAATCGCAAAACACCGAGATCGTCTCGGCCCGCGATGGGCATCGTGTCCAACACATCCGTAAACGCGTACATCGTATCGCCGGCATAGACCGGGTTCGGGTAGACCCCGCTATTCCAGGCCAGAATCCGCACGACGCCCTCGAAACCATTGAACGACGCCGCACGCGCCAAAGAAATGACATGGGCACCGCACACAACCCGCCCGTCCGCAGCCCGATCCGTCGCGGCGAAAGCATCCGAATAGGGCGCGCCGGTAAATTGATACAAGCCTGTGGCAAGGGCGCTTTCCCCCTCCTCAATCATCAAGCCCGGCCCGTGATAAATGCGTTGTCCTGGTTCATAGGATTCGAAGGTGGGCGCCGTTTCCAGGGCCGACCATACCCCCGCGTTCCGCAAGTCCTCGGGGACAAACAGACGCGCTGGATCCGCCGTTCTTGGAAAGGATAAGACCTCGTCTTCGTTCGTGCGGGTT
Organism: Candidatus Hydrogenedentota bacterium; assembly: GCA_029937645.1. Classification (GTDB taxonomy): domain Bacteria; phylum Hydrogenedentota; class Hydrogenedentia; order Hydrogenedentales; genus JAPYPO01. The sequence goes on along the minus strand of JAPYPO010000005.1, from coordinate 4,969 downwards.
GCGGTGTCGCGCTTCCGAATCGACATCCATCGGAAAAAGTGGACAACCGTCTTGCGATCTTGGTTGAGGCCTCGGGTGTGTATATAGAGCGTACCCGCATCGCCTGCCGAATCTTCCTTCTTGCCGATGATGTGGGTGACGGCGCGCAGCGTATCGCCCGCGTAAACAGGCGCCTCGAACTCGACATCCGCGAATCCGAGATGCGCCAAGGCATTGATCGATATATCGGGCACACTCTTCCCGTAAACGATATTAAAAACCAGCAAGTCATTGACGATTTCGCGGCGAAAGCCCAGGCGTTGGGCAAACTCTCGATCGCAATACGCCGGAAAGCGGTCACCCGTCAGCGTCATATACGCAGCCGTGTCGCCTTCGGTAATCGTCCGGGCATAGCGGTGTTCGATAATCTGCCCAATTTCGAAATCTTCGAAAAACCTGCCTTCACGACGCTGTCCGTTCAACGCGAACCCCTTTCAAGCCTGCCCAATAAACTCAGCGCCTCACTCGAAGTGAAACGGCGGCACCCATCATACCTATTACCAACAGCGCAACGCCCGCTGCAATTAAACCCAGACTCCGGCCCGGCGACACCGCCACGCCTATCCCTTCTCCAGGCCGCACGTTTTCATGGCGGAGGGTATAACGGTCGCTTTCGCCATCGAAACGAAGCGCCAACTCAGCGCCCGGTCGAAGGACGGCTTCCTCTTTGGAGCCGCTCGGGCGAAGAACGGAAATTCGGTAGGCCTCGGCCCGCTTCCCCGAGGAGAATCGAAGAACGTCGTCCTCGATACGCAACGCTTCCCCCTGACGCACATGAATCTCCTTCGCATTGTATTCCAACACGGCGGCCACGAAGGGCGAGTTTGTCGGCGGGACGAATAGCGCGCCCCGGAGCGCTCGCCGCCATCGAAGAGAGTATTCCGAACCCGTTGGCTGCCAAACCGATCCCGATTCGAGCGTCGCATTGCCCGTCTCTTGTCCGTCCTCATACGCGCCGGCCAACACACCCTCTTCATCCCATGCGCACAGAATCAGCAGGCGCTTCCGGGATGCAGGATATTCGAATATCACCGTCGAGTTTGTAGGCTTCACCTCAGCGGGATACCATCGGTCGCGAATAACGCCTTCCCTTGTGCTGCGGACCAGCACCGCAGGGCGCACACCAAGTTCCGCGTGATCTCGGTCATGCCAGTTCATATCCAGGTCGAGCAAGAACAGCGATTCGCCCGATCGAAGACGCATCCCCTCACCCTGCATAAACGATGAAAACCACTGAACCCTTCTGCCATCCACCGCTCCCCAGCGGGCTGAATCCATAGACGCAGGCGCATCGACGAGATGCTTGCGCGCCTCCTCTTCGCTCGACGTCCAACGAAAATAGATGGCCATCTCCTCGCCGACACGATTCCATTCACCATCGTGGATGCCCATGACATTCCCATCGCTCCCCCCGCCAAAATCGAGAGACAGCGCCGCCATGGCATTTCCTCCTGAGTCCGGGAAGAGGCCCGACCACGGACCGACACTCTTCACCACCGCAGTGCCATGGGAGAGGGCGATCTTCTGGCCAGGCGCTGCGAGGATGTCCCTGTCCCCGCCTCCGCCCGCGATGCGTAGCGCAGGCTCTACCGCCCACGCATCGAGAACAATTGTCTCATCAAGGCGAATGGTGAACGGCAATTCGCCCCCGAAGAATCCGGGCCCGACATCGGCAAACTCGGCCAAGCCCATCATATTCTCGGAGGGAAACATGGCGAAAGCACCCATCATTACGCCGGCCAACAGCGTGACTAAGGAGAACGGGAGGAAAACGGTAAATCCCTTCATGGGAAGATCATACCATGGGTAGGTTCGGTTGAATCGTCCGCAAGACTCCCCCTCGCGAGCCCCTGCGGCGATGACGGAATCCGATCAGTCCAACCGGTTGACACAGCGCTTCGAAGGTCGTACTATAAGCGCGGAAACTCCGCATACCCCGATATCTTGTACCCCTATTCATAGCGTAGGTAGACGCTGTTTTTACAGGAATCCGGAATTTCCCGAAAGAGTCTCGTATTAGGCACGGAGGTTTCCTTGTGGCTGGAATGTTTCTTAATAAAGTATTCACCAGTGGTGAAGTCGCCCAGATCTGCGGCGTGTCCGCAGATACGGTGTCGCGATGGTTCGATCTGGGGCAAATCGAAGGATACCGATTAGGCCCTGGTGGCGACCGGCGTATCCCTTATGAAAACCTGCGAAAATTCATGCTGGGCCACGGTATTCCTCTTGAGCGCTTGGAAAAGGACGAACAGAAAATTCTCGTGGTAGACGACGACCCGTACTACCTCGACATCATTCCAGCCATTCTCGCCAAAGAAGGAAGTTACAAAGTCCTCGTCGCCTCGACCGGCTTTGATGCCGGATCCCAGGTCGTCGAGCACAACCCGCAACTGATTATTTTGGACATCCATCTGTCGGACATGGATGGGCGGATGGTGTGCGAACGCGTCAAGTCGCGACCCGAAACGAAGAACACGCGGGTCTTGGCTATTTCCGGGTACGTGAGCGAAGAAGAGGCGCAAAAACTGAAAGCCTACGGCATCGACGACTACCTGAAAAAGCCCTTCAGCGTTGCCGAATTAGTCGAGCGCGTAAACGCGGCCTTCGCGAGCTAATACAGAACGCGATCCCGATCCGCATACATCGCCCCTACCTGATCGCCGTAGCCGTTGTACCACTGCGTCGGCACCTCTACAATCTTATCGGCCAGCAGCTTTTCGGAGGCTTGCGACCAACGCGGGTGCGGCACCTTTGGATCGACGTTGGAGTAGAACTTATATTCAGCCGCGAGCGCCGTGTTCCATAGCGTCGGGGGTTGCTCCGCCGTGAGCGTCATCTTGACGATGCTCTTCGCGCCCTTGTACCCATACTTCCAAGGCGTAATCAGCCGGAGCGGCGTCCCGCTCTGAGGGAGGAGCCGCTTGCCATACATCCCCGTGACCGCCATTGTCATTTCGTTCATCGCCTCATCCAGGCGCAGCCCTTCTTTGTAGGGCCAATCGTACTCGCGCGAATTCTGGCCAGGCGCCCGCTCTGGATCGTAGAAGGTCTCGAAGGCGACATACTTCGCTTCCGGCAGAATATCGGCCTTCGCGAGAATCTTGGCCAGGGGCACACCCACCCACGGCACCGTCATCGCCCACGCTTCCACGCAGCGAAAACGGTAAACGCGCTCCTCTATGCCAAGCTTTTCGATATCCTCAAGGCCCAGTTTAACGGGTTCTTTAACCAGGCCATCAATTTCCAGTGTGTAGGGGTCAAGGGTGAAGCCCTTGGCATTAATCGCCGGCTGAAATTTACCGACGCCGAACTCGTAAAAATTGTTATACACGAGCGGATTGACTTTGTCATCCAAGCTCGTGATCGCCCGCCCCGCATCCGCGAAATCGGCGTTGAGCTCATACTCAGGCAGAGGCCCGAGTTTCTCCACTGCGGGATCGGTCCGGGATACAGGAGCCTGCTGCGCCACGCCGCACCGCGCGGTCACGGCCATTGCTGCGGCACCCAAGCCCAACGTTTTGATGAAATGACGGCGGTTCAGGTACAGGGACTCGGGGGTGGCGGCGCTTTCGGGCAAGTGCCACGAGGGCCGGTGAATGATGTTTGCCATGATTAGACCTCCAGTGGTGCGGCTGTGTCGGCGCACCCATTGCAGAACTGGAAAAAAGGGGACGGAAGGGAATGCCCGCCACCGCAGTGTAAGCGGAATCCATTATGGCATAGTACATGGGCACCCTCAACTACCCCGCATCCACCGGTCTACTGCGACCTGCCTACGGCCGCCCCATATAGAGGCGCGTGAGCTCAGACTTGAGGTAACGGAAGGTTTCGTCTACATCGTCGAAGGTCTGAAAAAGATTGATATCTGCGGGGCTGATGGTGCCCCACTTCGCCATGTTTTCGAAATTAAGGATGTCGTTCCAGTATTCGCTGCCGTACAGGACAATCGGCATGTACTTGGACGTTTTCTGAGTTTGAATCAAGGTAAGCAATTCAAAGAATTCATCGAGCGTTCCGAACCCGCCGGGAAATACAACGAGCGCTTTCGCCAAGTATACGAACCAGAATTTGCGCATGAAAAAGTAGTGAAACTGGAACGAAAGCTCCGGGGATTGATAGGGGTTGGGCTCTTGCTCGAAGGGCAGGCTGATGTTAAAACCTATCGAGCGGCCTTTCGCCCGTGACGCGCCGAGATTGGCCGCTTCCATGATGCCCGGTCCGCCGCCCGAACAAATGTAAAAACGCTTGCCCAATTTAAGAGAGCTTTGCGACCACGCGGTCAGCTTCTCCGCGAGCAGCGCTGCATCTTCGTAATAACGCGCCAGGGTCACGCCCCGCGTCGCCACATCGCGGGCAAATCGGAGTTCGGCGTTTTCCTTTACCCCGTCACGCAGGCCCTTCTCCGCCTCAGCGAGTTTCGCCTCGGCCTCTTCGCGCGCGTGGATGCGCGCCGACCCGAAAAAGGTGATCGTGTTTCGGATGCGCAGGCGTCTCAGGCGGTTCGAGGGCTCTTCAAATTCGGTGAGGATGCGGACAGGCCGGGCGTCGGGCCCGTTGAGAAACGTAGGATTATTGAATGCCTCAAGCGGCCGCACCATCTTCTTTGATCTCGATTTCATTAGAACAGAAGCTCCCAAAGGGTTGTCCGCGCCGTAATGAGATGGAGTGAGACGGCAAGATGAAGAAAATCGCCGTCACCCGCAGGGTCTAATCCGAAACGCCATAAGAAGCCGCAAGCGATTCTATCGGTTTCAGCGCTTCGGCGCCGTAAAGGTCGCCGAAAATTCCAGCCCTTTTCCATCGCGCGTGGCGCGCAGGTGATCCAGTTTTTGGAGCACAATCAAATTATCGCTGGAATAGATCTTGTGAAGGAGATTGACGAGTTCCTTCATGCTGACCCCCGTGAGCGTCAGCTGGACCCGTTCAAACC
>JAPYPO010000288.1 GCA_029937645.1 Candidatus Hydrogenedentota bacterium | reverse complement strand
CTCGCAATGACAGATATAAGTTGGCTTCTTAATGGTCCAACACACCTGGACTCTTCCAAAAGTAGATGCAAGCCGACAAGGCCCGATCACTTTCCCTCCGCAAACTGCTGAGCCGCCTCGATCGCCTTCGCGCCGTAGACCGTCGAGGGCCCGCCACCCATCAGAATACTAACCCCTACCGCATCAGAAATCTCGTCAAGACTGGCGCCCGCCTTCACCGCCCCGCGCGTGTGCGACGTAAGGCAGCCTTCGCACCGCGAATAAATCCCAATGGCCATCGCGATGAGTTCCTTCGTTTTTCGATCGAGCGCGGCGTCCTTCATGACGCCTTGATGCAACGTGCCGAATCCGGCCAGCGCAGCCGGCGCGGCCTGCGAAAGGGTGCGGTACTCGCTGGACAACTCACGGAATTTTTCTTTGTAATCGGTAGACATTGGCGTTGTTCCTTTCAACTTAGGGTGTGTCGTTTATATTTGCATTCTCCACATTTCGCCGCGCGCTCCGCAAGTAAGGCGATACCCTCTCCGAGAATTCGATCAGCGATACACGCTAGAATGTCTTTTCCCGCCCAGCCGAAAACCGAATGAGGAGCCGCACCTTGCGAACGAAAGTATCCGAAATTTCCGAATTAGTCGTACTTGAGCTATCCAATATATTGGCGGGGCCCAGCGTGGGGATGTTCTTCGCCGAGTTGGGCGCGCGCATAATCAAAGTAGAGAATACAAACACCGATGGTGACGCGACCCGAAAATGGAAAACCCCCACCGAAGACGCAGACACCGATATATCCAGCTACTTCTCTTCAGCGAATTGGGGGAAAGAATCCATCGGGCTCGATTTGCGCGCGGACGGCGCATTGGACGTAATCTACGACCTCGCGCGTAAGGCGGACATCGTTCTACTCAGCTACAAACCAGGCGACGAGAAGAAACTCGGCTTGGATTACGACACCCTGAAAGCAGTGAACCCCAAAATTATCTACGCACAGATCACCGCCTACGGTGGCGACGATCCGCGTGTCGGTCTCGACGCGATTATTCAGGCCGAAAGCGGCTTCACCTACCTAAACGGAGAGCCCGATGGCCCCCCCACCAAGATGCCCGTGGCGCTCGTCGATATCCTGCTGGCCCACCAGTTGAAGGAAGGAATTCTCCTCGCGCTGCTCAAGCGGGAACGGACGGGCGAAGGATCCCAGGTGAACGTGTCCCTGTTGAAAGCGGCCACGGCATCGCTCGCCAATCAGGCGACGAATTGGCTCGTCGCGGGCATTATCCCGGAGCGAATGGGCTCGGAGCATCCCAACATCGTGCCCTACGGAACCATCTTCAAAGCGTCCGACGGACGAGAAATCGTCGTCGCCGCAGCGACAGAACGGCAGTACGACTACCTGCTGGGTATCTTGAACCTCGATAGCCTGCGTGAAGACAAACGATTCATGACCAATCAAGATCGCGTACGCAACCGCGCCGAACTCATCCCCATTCTCGCCGAACGAATGGCCCGGCTCACCCCCGACGAGATCGTATCCGCATTCAACGAGAAACACATACCCTTCGGTTTCGTGAACAACATGCAAAAAGTATTCGAACAGGACGCTTCCAAGGCCCTCATCGTCGAAGGCGAACTGCCCAACGGAAAAACCCTGCGCGGCATCCACACCGTCGCCATCGAGGGGACCCTGTTCGAGGACGACGAGACCCTCGCGCCACCCCCAAATTTCAACCAGCACCGCGACGCCCTGCTCACCGACTTCCTGGGCTACACCCCCGAAGTCATCAACAAGCTGAAGCAATCCGGCGCCACCGTGTGAGCCTACCTGCGCGTCGGTGTATTCTCAGATATCCCCACGCGCTTGCCGTAAATGAAACGCCTTCGCCGCAATCTGGATATCCCCAAGGCAGACGTACAAGATCAGCAAGAAATGGGGGATAGTCACCATCAATTCAAGGCGGAAAAAGGCCGCGCCACTCGGGGCCACCGGCAGAATCAGCGCAAAGGGAACCGTCGCAACAAGCACAAAATAAGAAAGGCGATGGCGTCGACGGCCAACATACACCCGCAAGAGATCCGCAATCTTGAGCAGATAAAACACAATTACGAAATCTGCCAACGTCCACAGCGACCCCTCAATACGCGTCAGCATCAAATAGGCTTCCGGCGAAAACGATTCACCAACCCGCCGGACGAAATCCAGAATCACGATCCCTCTCCCGCATCCAAAAAGGCCGTCCGCAGCGCCCGGTAGCCCACGACAAGCGCGACCGCCGCAACCCACTCCACGCCAATCCATACAGCCCCGGCCACACGCAAAAAAAGGTACACAAAATTGCGCACGGCCCCATCCTCCTCATAGGCCCTTTCATAGGTCTCCGAAATAGACGCAAGCGTTTCCGGTGTCTGCGCCGACGCAATCCAAGATCCTGAAAGAAGCGAGAGCGCCGCCAGTGAAAGAACGATCACAAGGTAAAGTTCAGACCGCATCGCGAACCAATCCGCGGATCCGGGAAAGCACCCGGAGGCCTTGCAACACAATAGCCGCCTCAAGCACCACCCAAGTCAAGATAAACAAACACCACACCGCCAGATGGATATGCGCGCGGCTAAAATAAATCGCCTCCACCTCGCCAGCCAAAGGCGACTCAAGAGCCGCCAGCGCCGTATGGATCGGGGCAACCACAACATGCCGCCCAAACGCCCCCACACAGAGCAGAACCAGCCCACCACTCCACCACAACGCCCGCCGTTTTTCCCGCGCCGTCAACGCGAACTTGGGGGGGAGGGGCCTCGCCTCAAAATGCCTCAGCGCCGCAGGCACCACAAAAAGGATCAGCACCTCCGCGCCAATCCAGAAAACCCCCGCCACCTCAATAAAGAACTCTCGAACAAACTGCCCATGCGCCCCCACAATGGGATCCAGATTCTCCATAACCAGCCCCATCCTCCATTTCAACGCCCATCCCAACAGTACGCCAGAAGCGCCCACAGACGGGCCATCTACCCTAGAGCAAACCCGCCGCCACCGTCAAGCCATGCCTGTTGCATTTAGTATATGAATCCGAGGTTCATGAGGTTTAATGGATTTCCGTCGCGGAATCAGCGGAATTATGTTAAGATCAAGGCGCGACGGGTCGAAATAAAGATAGAGTTTGGCCGAATCCATTAACCCAGAAATTGCCTACATGAGCAATCCAAAACGCCGCATAATCCTATTCCGTCCCACCGCCAGCGAGAGCTACCGGCAGGGCGAGGTTCCCGTGCAACTATTAGCCATCGCGCGGATGATCCCCGAACACTTCGAAATCAGCCTCGTCTGTTCTGAGGTAGGGCTGCGCAAGAAGACCACCGACGAAATCCGCGCCGAGATAGATCCGCTGCTCGACGACTGCTACGTCTTCGGCGTCACCGCGATGACCGGCTACGGAATCAAAGAAGCCCTCGATGTGTCCCAGTTAGTTCGCGAGAAAGCCCCCGAGGCCACCATCGTCTGGGGCGGTTGGCACGCCTCCCTGTTACCCGAACAGACCCTCGAAAATCCATACATCGATTTTGTCATAAAAGGCATGGGCGAATACACCTCCGTTGAATTCCTCGAAGCCTTAGAAAGCGGCGCGACCGATTTTTCAGGCATCCAGGGACTGGGCTGGAAACGCGACGGCCACGTCATCATGAATCCGCCCCGCCCCATGTCCAACATCAGCGATTTCCCACACCTGCCCTACCATCTCATCGAAGACGATTTCTTCAACCAGATCGCCGGCATCCGTTCCGCCAGTTACCTGACCAGCGTCGGCTGCCCCCTCGACTGCGGATTCTGCGCCGACAAGGCCGTCTATCAGGGCAAGTGGAACCGCCTGAGCGCCGAGCGTTGCCTCGAAGAACTCAAGGGCTTGCGCGACAACTACGGCGTAACCGCCGTCCACATCCTCGATTCCAACTTCTTCGTCCACTGGCCCCGCGGCATCGAAATACTAACCGGGATGCGCGAGCTGGGCATGCGCGCCATCTGGGTCAACGCCCGCATTCCGCGCCTCCTCAAAGCCAGCCCCGAAGACCTAGAACTCTTCCGCGACACCGTCGACTACTTCCTCGTCGGCGCCGAATCCGGTAGCGACGAAACCCTCAAGATGGTCACCAAACTCCAGACCGTCGCCGACATACGGAAGCTCGCCATCATGTACGCCGAGGCGCGCGTCCCCATTTGCTTCTCCACCCTCGTCGGCGTCCCCTACGAAGACAACTCCATGTGGGAAAAAGAATTCGATCTCACCATCGACCTCATGAGCGAAATCCTGCGCGCCGGCCCCAGCCTCCACACCACCCAGATGCACCTCTACACCCCCTACCCCGGCACCCCCCTCTACCAAGACGCCATCCAACAAGGCTTCGTGCCCCCCACCAAGCTCGAAGATTGGGTCGACATCGAAATGTTCACCACCCGATTGCCCTACCTCCCCGAAGGCCTCGGCGGCCGCGTAGAATTCATCACCACCTACATCATGCAATCCCGCCGCCCCGACTACAAATTCTATCGAGGCACAAACCCATTCGCCAAAGCCGCATTCGGCACCGCCCAATCCACCCTCAGCGCCCTATTCCGCCTCCGCTGGAAATACAAATTCTTCAGCCTCCCCATCGAGATGAAACTCATCGAAAGCGTCCTCGCCCGCCGAAGAAAAATGGTCGTCGAGACCTACTGAGCACGCCCCGCCCACCCCATCCGCGCACCTGCCAAGGGGTGACCTGCAAAACCGGCACCCTTACCTATCTTCGCGAAGAACGAAGGCACACCCCTGTCATTGCGAGTACGAACCCGCTCTGCGCGAAATTGGGACAAAACCAGAGGCGAGAACAGGGTGCCACCTTCAAACTTGTTTGGAGGTGAAGTTATCCTCGTAAGTCCGCACCTTCAAACGAGTTTGAAGGTGCCACCGAAGACTGTGGAAATTTATGTCCTTAACAGGAGCAAAGCGACGCGGCAATCTCTTCCTGAAAGAAACCTCGCATCCGTCAAATTGCAGGAAAACATGCGACCGTATAAAATCCCCCCACGCGCCCATGTACTTCCCCACATACGAATTGTATAATCACTGTAGAGTGTCAATACTAGAAAACATTAAACCGTCAGCTAGGAAAACAAGATTCAAACCGCCGTGCCTACACAACCAGAAGTCGTCACCAACTGCGAACCCCGGCGCGTCTCCGAGGCCCTTACAAACGACGAACACCCCGAGCGCCTCTGCTTCACGCCGCTCCGAGCCACGGATTTCGGTGTTCTTGGGGGAGCAATTCGCCCATCACCGCATCAGCGACAGTCGCGAAAAAAACACCCCTTTACCCACGGGCGGAATGCGGTTTACGCTGAAAGCGTTAAATTCCTCAGCCCAGGGTCAGCGCGAAGCGCGCCACCCTGGGTCAAGCAAATATACAAAATTTACCCTGAAAGGGTTCAACGTTTTTAGCCCGGATTTCCCATTTGGAAGAGTCATCTTGAGATCCGCCGGCATCGA
>JAPYPO010000287.1 GCA_029937645.1 Candidatus Hydrogenedentota bacterium | reverse complement strand
CATGTAACGTGGGCCAACACAAAGGCCTCTCCGCGCTCCCCGCCTCTCCGCGGTGAAAATAAATAATTAAAAACTCACCGCGGAGACGCGGGGAGCGCGGAGATACCTTCTTGTTGATATTTAGATTCCGGGTTGTGGGCACAATCCACTCCGGGGCAAATTTCATCCTTCTTTCCAAACGAATTGAAAGGGGCAGCCTATTCCCCACTCCACTCCCAACGAAGTACGCAACAACGCCACCGCCCCAACCATCTTCAGTGGAACGAAATAAGCGTGGCCGCTTCATAGAGGGCCGCGATAGCCAGCATGATGCCCGTAAGTAGCGCGCAGCTTGCCATCGCGCGGGCGCTCTCGCCCACGGAGCTAGAGAATTGCCCTTGGACGATGCCGCGAACCAGAAGAATCGGGATTAGGCAAACGAGGAAGACCGCAATCACGTAGGCTTCCAGTTCGAGCGTCAATGTGATGGAGTGATAGGTGTAAACCGAAGCGGTGCCTGTCCCCACGGGCGCCATCACAAACCCGACAACCAGAAAACGCGCCACCGAGACGAGTAGGCCCGCAAACGGAATTATGCACGACGGAAGCAAGACCGTTGCTAATGTGCCAATGCCATAGTTGTGTTCGAAAATAACCCATGCGGTTGGAAGGATTTCGCCCGACTTGAGCGCGTCGCCCATATGGCTCAGTTCGCCATCCTCAAGTTGTTGCTGAACGAAGTTTTGAAGGCGAGATTGATCCACGGGCGAGCGAATACCAGCGGCCATCGCCATGAAGAAGAGGCCGTAGAGGCCGATGTGAGCGAGAGAGAGAAGGAATGGGTAGTTCGCAACGGCTGACATTATCGGCCTCAACGGCCCAACGGCGCGTCCGGCAAGCGCCATAAAAAGCCGAACCTGCAATACCGCTCCCCCGACGGCGACCAGCACAAGTCCAAGCAGCACCCCCCACGACACGACCGGCGGCGCGGGAGCGATAGGCGCTATCAGAGTTGAGCCTTCGAGATCCTGCTCCTCGGGCGGCAGAGCCAGGAGCTTGCTTCGTCCCTCGATGTCGAGCCAGCCATTCGTCGTTCCCGTATCCGACTGAAAAAGCCGCCGCATGTTGATTTCGTAGGGAAGGAGGTAAGCAAACGACACACCCGGCAAATCACGCCGAATACGCCCGACCACGTGAAAGGTGCGATTGCCCAGTTTGAATTCGTTGAGCCTGCAATGGATGCCCGCCAGCACTTCATATTCGCCCGGCGTGGGCAGTCTTCCCGAGCCCAGAATTGGGGCGAAGTCGACCACGGGCATATCTACGAAGAGAATTCGCTCGGTCAGGTCGAGGCTAAATGAAGTGATCTCTTCGTCTGAAATCTCCGGGTAATGCTCCCGAACCTTTTTGGCCAAGGCCTCTTGGGCCGGGAAATTTCGTTCGTCAATGTTTCGCGCCGATACTGCGGTGGTTTCGGCCCAGGGCGCCTCGCCATCGGGCGAAAGAATCAGGTCGGCCCAGGGATTATCCTTGTCTTGCCAAGACTCCAGCGCGCCCATCCCGGCGGTCAGGGCTACGCCGAGCGCGAGGAGGATAAACCCCAACGCGGGATCGGCGAGTCGCTTCGGGCGGCGGAGAGGGGAAGAATTGGATTGAGGAGAGGACATGAGGTATGGATCTTCCTTTCGCCTTTTTCACGCAGATGCCGCCAAGGCAACTTCGTTTCAGTGGACTGTAGAAATCGTATCGGGGAAGTCGGGCACGGCAGATCGAAAAGGGCTAACCCAACACCGCGATAACATCCTCGGGTTTATTGCACTCGATGAGTTTGTCACAGAACCCGGGCGTACGCAACGTCATCATCACCTGCGCGAGGAGCCCGAGGTACTCCTTGTCCGAACCCGAGGGCATGGCGAAGAGCACGACAATACTGACGGGTTCGCTGTCCAATGCCTCGAAGTCGATCCCCGTCTTGCTCACGCCCACGGCCACCGTGGGTTCAGAGATCTCATCAATGCGGACATGCGGAATGGCGACCGAGCGAAACCCGGTGCTGCGGATGGCTTCCCGGTCAAACAGGGCCGTGCGCAGCGAATCCCTGTCTTTCACGGCACCCGTCGTCATCAGGGCGTCGATCATTTTCTCCAGGGCCTCGAATTTTGTCGTACCCTCCTCGAAGATGCAAATGGTGTTGACGGGGATATCTTTGCCGAACGAATTCATAGTAAAAAACCTGTATTAATCACGGGAAAAGAGCCGAAGCGCCGGGGCCGGATTCCCGATCTAGAGCCTATAGTTATAAGTTGGAAACGGAGATTCTACACCCCAAGCGGTTCTCGATTAAAGCACAGAGATCACGGGCTAGAATTCACGGCCGCCGCCCGGCTTGAGATTTGGACTATTATGCGCCAAAATACCCTAGCAGCCCGGTTTTCCACCGCGACCCCGGATCCCGGTTAAGCGCAAAGGAACTCTGCCGCTTCGAGAGGGTTCCAGATATATCGGCAGCATCAATGCAGCCAAGGAGGCGCCACATGGAACTGACGCGAAGAAAATTTTTGGGATCGTCAGCAGCGGCGGTGATCGCGGCTGGCACGATCGCCCGCGGGAATGTGTTCGGGGCCAACGACAGAATCCGCCTCTGCGTCGCGGGGCTAAACGGGCGCGGCGGCGCTCATATCAGCGAATTCTCGAAGCAGAAGGGCTGCGAAGTCGCGGCCCTGTGCGATGTAGATTCAAACGTCCTCGCACGCAGGGCGCGCGCCATCGAGAAAGTCGGCCGAAAAAAACCAAAGCTCTATCGCGACATTCGCGATGTGCTCGCGGACGATTCCATAGACGCTATCTCCATCGCCACACCCAACCACTGGCACAGCCTTATGGCCATTTGGGCCTGCCAAGCGGGGAAGGATGTCTACGTCGAAAAACCGTTGTCCCACAGCGTTTGGGAAGGCCGACAATTGGCCGCAGCAGCGGAGCGCACGGGGCAGGTCGTCGTCCATGGCACGCAAAGCCGCTCCAATCCTAAGTGGATGCGGGACATTCGCCTGCTGCAGGAAGGCTTCATCGGGCCGATGCATATGGCCAAAGGCTTTACCTACAAGACGGGGAACCGGCACGCCATCGGATACGGCAAGCCGGCCACGCCGCCGAAGAATCTCGATTGGAAACTCTGGCAGGGCCCCGCGCAGGAGCGCGAGTATCTGGCGAAGCGCGATGGCTCGGGCCTGTTCATCCATTACAACTGGCATTGGTACTGGGATTACGGCAACGGGGAATCGGCCAACCAGGGCGCGCACCAGATGGACCTCGCCGTGTGGGGCTTGAACCGAGGGCTTCCGGTGAAAGTATCGAGCATGGGCGGCCGGTATGCGTGGGACGACGATGGCGAAACGCCGAACACGCAGATGTCTACCTATACCTATGCCGACGGATCCATGTTGGAATTCGAAGTGCGCAACCTCGGTTCTTATGAGGAGGCAGGCAAAACCTCGGGCGCCCACTTCTTCTGCGCCGACGGATATTACGTGGACGGCAAAGGGTTCTATGACTACAAGAATAAGCGCATCAAGGTCGACGCGCCCAAGCCCGATTCCGATGGCGAGTGGGGTAATTTTCTGAAGGCCGTGCGCAGCAGGAAGGTGTCCGATATTCATGGGACCGCCCTTGACGGGCATTTGTCCAGCGCGACCTGCCATATCGGCAATATCGCGTACCGCTTGGGCCGCACCCTCGAATTCAATCCCAGGAAGGAGCGCTTCGTCAACGACGACGACGCGAACGCCATGCTTCGCCGCAATTACCGCGAAGGATTCGAAGTGCCCGATTTGGTCTAACCTTTTGTCTATTTCTCCGCCGCACAGCTATACTGGCGCGACTATGTATTTTCAGGCCAATATAGGAATTCCCGGGCTTGCCTATGCTTGACGTTCCAGTCGAGCAATGCCTGCGTGTCGGAAACCGGGTCGTTGTAAACATCAATCCCCAGGCCGCGAACGGGTTTCGCGTACGATCAAGAATTCGCGGGTGGTCGACGGGCGAATCCATTATGCTGGACCGGACGCTCACGAAAGACCAAGCCGTCCGTCTGCGCCCGAATATGAAGTGTGTGGTCGAATTTGTCCACGATGGTAGCGCGTTTGCCATGCTAAGCTCCGTGCTCGATCTCGCCGCCGGTCGGGACTATTTCACGGTGGCATGGCCCACGAAAGCGGAGCGCGCGGCCGTTCGCCGAAACGAACGCGTGAAGATTTCAGCGGGGTGCGACGCGACGCTCTCCGACGGGACGCGTGTCGGTGCGCAGCTTCGCGATATCAGCCTTGGAGGGTTCGGCCTGTTGATGGTCGCGCCGCTCGCGAAGGGGACCAAATTCAAGGTCACGCTCGATCTTCCCGGCGGATTCGTGTTATCCAACCTGGCCGCCACCGTGTGCAATGTGCGGGCCATGACCGATTCAACCTTTGTAGGCTGCGTCTTCGCGGATCTCTCCGAGGAGCAGGCCTTCGATCTGGAATATTTTGTTACCTCCTCTTCAGACCGCGTGCACCATCAAAGCGCGGCCGACGATCAACTCCTTGTTATCTCCGATGACCTTGATTTCATCGCAGCGGTCAGGGTACCCCTTGAGGAAGCCGGCGTCACCGTAGCCGCAGCGCCTACCGTGCTGGATGGCTTTTACCGCATTCGACTGCGTATGCCGGAGCTAGTTGTTGTCAAATTGAGGCTGCCGGATCTATCGGGCACGGAAGTCTGCCGCATAATTCGGACAACCCGGGGCTGCGAGTCGGTGCCCGTCATCGTTTATGGAGATGAAAACACCAAAGCGCGGGCGAGCGCGGTCGATGCCGGTGCCGTAGGTTTCTACACCACCGCGGAGCAAGTGGCCGATGCGGCGCAATCCATCCTGTAAGACGAATCGATGTAGCGCAGCCCGGGCCTATCGCGGGAAAGCAACCCAATGAGCCTCTACATTTATCGCGATCACAAATTGGTGCAACGCCTGCTGGATCGAGAGATCATTACACGGGGCCAATTGGACGAAGCGATCGCGATCCAACGGAGCGAGATGAAAGGGACCGATCTCGTCTCAGTCTTGGTGACGCTGGGCTACATGACGCTCGATCATCTGTGCGCCGATTTGGCGGAACGCTTTGACACGGAGTTCGTCAAGTTCGCGGATTTGGATATTGACCCGCATGTACTCGGAATGCTGCATCGGAATATCGCCCAGTTTTATCGCGTTGTACCCATTGCTGAGCGCGACGGAACGCTGGTCGTCGCGATGGACGACCCCACGAACATCAGAACGCTCGAACGCATTTCGGAGTCGTTGGATCGACCGGTCGATGCCGTCGTCGCGACGCCCGATGACGTGAGTTCAGCCTTGAGCCGCTATTACGGCGACGCGGCAAAGTAATGGGTATGATCAGGGTGGCACCTTCAAACTCGTTGGTTCTTCATGGATCTCCGAGAATGGCAACACGGGTTGGTTCTTGCATTTGAACGCTGTAAGCGTTCCATTCCTCAGCC
>JAPYPO010000814.1 GCA_029937645.1 Candidatus Hydrogenedentota bacterium | reverse complement strand
AGAAGTGTGGCAACGGGATCTCGGTGAATACAAGGCATCGTGGGGCGGCGCTCCTTCCCCGATCATCGTCGACGATATGGTTATCATTCTGAACGATCAGATGGACCCCAAAGTCATGGCCGCGTTTCTTCCAGAGGGTACGCCTATCACGGAGCCGGGCAAGAGCTACGCCATCGCCCTTGATCGGACAACCGGTGAAACCCGCTGGAAAGTAGAGCGGAAAACCATCATTGCCGGCTACGCGACACCCTGTGTGCGCGAGCTTGACGGTGGCAAGAAGGAGATCGTCTTCTTCGGAACCGGCAACGGCATGACCGGTATCGACGCATCCACGGGCAAGGTCAACTGGGAGGTGAACGACGCCCTGCGATCACGAACCGTCATGTCGCCTGTGCTGGCCGGCGATCTGATCGTCGGAAGTGCCGGCTTAAGGACAATCGGAGACTTTCTTGTTGCCCTGCGCCCTCCCAACAGTAAAGACGACGAAGCTGAAATCGCATTTAGGATAACCCAATCGATTCCCCTTGTTCCCACAGTCGTTTACAAAGACGGCTTACTCTTCATGACCTGTGAGAACGGAACCGTGAGCTGCGTCAGCGCAACCACCGGAGAGTACCTGTGGCGCGAGCGCATTCGCGGCCGCTTTCTTGCATCCCCTGTCCTGGTTGACGGACGCCTCTTCTGTGTAGGGCGTCGCGGCGACGTCTTCGTGCTTTCCGCAAGCGAGACCTTCGAGGAATTAGCGCGCAATTCGTTAGGCGACGATTCCTTCGCCACCCCGGCGGTTGCCAATGGATCAATAATTTTCCGTACGGCGACCCAGCTGATGTCGATTGGCGGCGAGAAGTAGTTCCGGATTCAGGCGCTTCCTCATCCCAATTTCCCGCAAAGCGGGTACGTGCTGTTAAGAACATAACGTACCACGTGCGTTGACGATCTGTAGATCTATGCATCCTCTGACGGATTGCGCGAATATTCGCTTTGAATGAAGCTGCGAATCAGCCCACACAAGCGCTCGGACGACTCCTGCGCAGTGCTCACTACATGGTCGTGAGTCAACTTCATTTAATCTAATATCGTTCACCGTATTCGGTATGCGGATCGCTCCAGTCATTTTGCCTCCGTCTTCCATTTCATCAACAATCTTATCTATCCCGAGATTACCCATATGGACCCGTCGGCGACCGGAGCCAATGAGATTGAAGCA
>JAPYPO010000286.1 GCA_029937645.1 Candidatus Hydrogenedentota bacterium | reverse complement strand
GCCCCTTTCTTATCCCAATTTCCCGCGAAGCGGGTTCTGACTCGCAATGACAGAATCTTTTGGGTGCCACCTTCAAACTTATTTGGAGGTGAATGAATCCCCAATAACATCCCCCTCCATTGGTATTGTAGAACCGCGAGACCGATAGGGTTGGCTATCGGCCCCGCGGTGTTTTTGGGTTAACTCGATTCTACTGGAAGTAGGCCTCGATGCTGTTGGAGGCCGATCCGGTCATGCCCGGAGGATACTCGCGTGCGGCCCAGAATTCTTTCTTGGCCTGGCAGTTGATAACGGTGGGCAAGCTGTCGTTCACAGCCACGTCCCACGCGCGTTCGAGGGCGCTTCGCATCGTTTCGGGGGAGGTCACGTATTCGCCGTGAGCGCCCAACGCTTCGGCCATTTTGTCGTAGCGCAGATGTTCCTGGAAAAGGTGAGCCGGGTAGATGCGCGGGCTTCTGGATCCACCGCCCCAGGTGCCCCACGCGTTGTTGTTGTACACAAGCATGATGGCCGGCACTCGGTACTTGGCCATCGTCTCGATCTCCATTCCGGAGAAGCCGAAACCGGCGTCGCCCGTGCAGCCGAGAACGGGGTTGTTGCCCTTGGCGACGGCCTGATACCCGTCCCCCTGGCGCACGGCGATTCCCGCGCCGAACAGATAGCCCATGTCGGGTCCGATGTAGCCATATTGATAGGCGCCGTTGCAGACTTGGCCGGGCCGGTATGCGTGCAACACACGGCGCATCCATTTTCCGATGCCGAACCCGCCGGCGACCGTTGTCGTCTGGCTCCTATCGACCGATCCTTTGTACAGAAAATTCTCCGTTTCCCGCGCGATAACGGACGGATGGATGTATCCGCCGACGGAATACTTAAGCCCGAGCTGGTACCACTCGTCGTTTTGATCTTCCCATTCCTTCTTCGCGCTCTTGATTTCGGCGAGCCAGGAAGCGTGTTTTTTTCTGGGGGCCTTGTCGAGCAGCGCCTCAAGCGCGGCCTTTTCGTCGGAGACGATAGCCACGTCGGTGGGTATATTGCGGCCCATTTCCTCGGCCATCGGCTCGATGCGAATATACTTGGCGTCCGGTCCGAAGGAGAAGCCGCCCTGAGTAATGCAGTACTGACCCACAAGCACGACAACATCCGCATTCTTATGGGCATTGATGGACATGGACGCGCACAAGGCATGGTCGTCTGAGATCTTGCCGCGCATCGGCCCCGTTTCGGTCACGGGGATTTGCATCCTTTCGGCGAATTCCACGAGCACCTCGCAGGCGCCGTGGTAGAAGGCGCCGGTGCTCGCGACGATGATGGGGCGCTTCGCCTTCTTCAAGAGATCGAGGGCGGCGTCAATCGCCTTGGGGTCGGGATGCGCCTTCGTTTCGGTCCGGTACCGCGACTTATCCCAGTAGCGATCCAATTCGGCCTCGGAATCCACACGCGCCGTGGATTCCGTCGGAAAATCCAAATGCACAGGCCCCGGCATCCCGGCCTTGAGTTGCCGAAAAGCGTAACCGGCATATTCATGGATGCGCTCCTTGTCCACTACGCGCTTGCCGTATTTCTTGATGCCTTCCGTCAAGGGTTGCTGCAGTTGGCGCTGAATTCCCTGCTGCGTATCGTCGCCGCGCACATTCCTGTTGCTGGCGAGTACGAGCAGTGGCGTGTTGCATGAGTTGGCCGCCGAAATGGCGCAAATCATTTGCGTAAAACCGGGGCCTTCGGTGCCCGAACAGGCCGCAGTCACGCCGGTCACGCGGGTATAGGCATCGGCGGCGGAGGCCATATGCCCTTCGCAACGCCCTCCATAGGCAGGAACGCCGTGATCCGCGAGAGCGGTGACAATGCTGTAATTCCCTGGGCAGCAGAACAGCGCGCCCAGCCCCTCTTCTACACATGCTTCGGCAAAAATATTCGCGCCGCCCGCCGGGAAGGAAAGGGTCTTGATGGGCGTCCCCTCCACGAGGTCGAAGGCGGAAGGCCGTTGAATCGAATGCATGCTCGAATCGACGTCCACCGCTTCGGCCGCAGCCGCCTTTGTCGCGGCGCCAAATACCGCGGCCGAAGCCCCAGCGCCCAGGGCAGCGTTGCGCATGAACTTCCTACGCGATACACCCGAATCCGTCGAAGCGTCTTTTTCTACCGCACCTGGCTTTTTCTCACTCATCATTCCATCTCCGGTTTGCCCCTGGGGGCCCTAGACTTGAAATCTCAACTTGTTAATAGAGCGAGCCCAGTCCGACTACTCCGTTGGCCTGGGCTTGTAGAACGTTTTAATATAATGGATGACCTTCCATATTTCGTCGTCGTCAAGCATCTTGCCGAACGATTCCATGTCGTACACCGTGCCCTCTTCAATAATTTTGAAGAGGTTGCCGTCTTCGTTACCGTACTTTAAATCACCTAAAGTGAAGTCCGTCGGCACGGTGCCCAAGAAATCGAGAAACTCGGTTTGGCCGGTTCCGTCGTATCCGTGGCATTTCTCGCAGAAACGGGTGTACACGCTCTTTCCAAACGCGACATGCTTCTTCGTGTAGGGTATGGGATTTTTGGCCACCGCTTCAGCTTCGACGGTTACGTCCGAGGCGGGCGCGAGGCTCCGAATATAGTTGACTACATGCCAGCGATTGCGGTCGTTGAAACTCTTTTTGAACGGCTGCATTCCGAGCGTTGTGCCATCACGAATGATCGTGAACAGCTCCCCATCGGTCTTCCCGTATTTCCATTCCGAATCGGTCAGGTCTGACGGAGGCGCCGCAAGCTGATCCTCGACCGCCTTCACCCCTTTGCCGTCGAGGCCGTGGCAACTCGCACAATATTTTTCGTAGATGCGCTTACCGCGCGTTGCCGATGCTTCGCTCATCTCGATCTTATTCTCTAGTTTCTGGCTCTCCGGATGTGGACCGGGCTTGCGTTTCTTGGTCTCGCCGAAAACCAGTGTATTGCATAATACCGCATAAAGCGCGACCGCCCCCACAACTGCCAGCGCAGATGCACACTTCGTCATCTGTGGACCTCCTGCTAAACTTAACATCATCTACAATCGGCAAACATAGCCCAATCTAGGGCCTAATTCAAACTCGTTGTCGTCGTCGAAACAGACGCCTTCGCACACCTTGGACCGGGGCCACGAAGATGGCATAATCGCGGTTCGTGGAACCAGTGCCGTGCCTTCGGGTTGAGTAACTAAGGGGGCACCCAAGATCTGCGTTTACATTTCCCAATTCTCACATCAGCGAAACGACGAGGTAAATCAATACTATGTGGAACTTTAGCCCTTATCGCGTTGAGTGCGGCCACGGGCTGTTCGCGGCCTTGGCCGCGGTGATCGCGCTTCTTATTCCGGCCTCGCCACCGGTCGTGGAAGCCCATACGCGGATTACCACGGACGTCACCTGGAGCGGGGAGGTCCGCGAAATTGTTCGCGAGAAATGCATGATCTGCCACCACATCGGCGGGCTTGCGCCTGACTATGTGGATTTCACGGTTTACGGATCCGATGTTAAGCCCGGCGCGTGGGCGTGGCGGGCATCGATGCAAGAGCAAATCATGCTCGGCCAGATGCCGCCGGGACAACCGGACGACCGCTTCGCAAAACTCTCCAATTCTAAGGCGCTCACCCCGCTGGAGAAAGAATTGTTGCTCGCTTGGATCGATGGCGGCGGGCCTCAGGGACCCTTGCGTGACTTGGCCCAGACTGTCCCCGAGGAATTCGTCACGCGCAATTGGCAGTTCGGCGAACCGGATATCTGGTTCGCAGCACCAGGGGACTATAGGGTTGCCAAAGACAAGATGCACGATTCGTACGAGACCACCCTGCCGATCGCCGTCGAGGAAGACACCTGGATTACGGGCATCGAATTTCTCGTGGGCAACCCGAAGAACACGTACAGTGTAACTGCTTTTTTGCACGACCCTCCCGGTGGTCCGGAACAAATCGAAGTCGAGGTTCAAACAGAGTACGACTTTTTTGCGAGCGAGGATGAAGCCCAAGTGATGCGCCTCCGCACCGCGCCCGAAGGCCCCCACTTCATCGGCCAATGGGTTCGTGGAGATTCACCCATTGTGCTGCCCGAGGCCAGCGGAATTCGCCTGCGCAAAGGTTCCAGGCTTGAGCTGCGGTTCCAGTACGAGCGGCCAGGATTCGCCGAGCGCGAGGCCTTCACCGAGGATACGAAGGTGGGCTTTTATTTGGTTGGAGAGGACGAAGAGATCGATATCTGGATCGAGTCCAAGCGCATCGCGAATGACGGCTTCGTCATCATAGCCGACGCCGAGAAACAAGAAGTCAGCGCCGAGTACACACTCGAGGAAAGTGGCCGGATCATCGGCCTCAATCCGACCCTGGGCGTATTGGCTACCAATCTGAAAGTCGATATCCACTATCCGGATGGACTCTCCACCACCCTCCTCTGGATTCCCGAATACCAAAAACGCTGGGCCTCCTCGTTCCGCTTCGAGGACTACATCGCCGCACCCGCCGGCACCCGTCTTGAGATGACGGCCCAGTACTCCAACACGGCGGAAAACTGGTTGAACCCCAATGACCCGCCGGCCGACGTTTCCGCTGGCGAAGGGCCGAAGCACGAACAGCTCTACGCGTGGATTGATGTGGCCCTGGACGAACACCTTATTGTCACGCAGCCTGTCGTACTCGCGCCGCTGGGTGATGCCGAAGGGGGCGGCGCAGATTCCTTGGCCGCGGAAAACGGCAACGCGGACGCATCGGGCCAGGAAGACCTCGAAGAAGCCACTGCCCTTGAACCCATGCGAGGCGGCGCGATCCGAATGGCGTCCAACCAATTCCACCGGGTCGAGGCCACGATGCCCACCCCAGGCGAGGTTCAGATTTACGTCTACGACGATCTGGGTTCCGTCGTCGATCCGCGTAACTACCGGGGGACGCTTACGAACACCAAGGGCGGCGTACGCACCCTCGAACTGCACCGCCCTGACAACGATTACCTGTCCGGCTGGGTCGGCCCCACCTTTCCTCAAAGCGTATCGACAACCCTTTTACTCGGGGGCACCGAGGAATTGTTCGAATTCGCCTTCGACGGCCTTACCCAGGACCCGAATGCGCCGAAAATTGTGGTGGGCGCGGGCAACTTCTGGGACCCATTGTACGGCGGCTGGACGCTTGAATCGGCAAATGGGTATCACGTCATCGAACTTGTGACGAAGCAACCCAACGAGGTGAAGTTATTCTTTTACGGCATCGACGGAAAACCGCTCCACCCCCGAAACTTTGGTGGCGAGTTTCTCCGAGAGTCCATCGTGCATTTAGACGGCCGCATTGAGGAACAGTGGGCGCCTTTGGAATTGGCCGACGCGCGCGATCACTTTCTACTGGCCAGCCTGACGAACTCCACCTATCCATTCACGCTCAAGACGAGAATAAATCTGGCCGGCGAGGTGGAGGCCTTTGACTACGCCTTCGACGAGGAGACCTCGGAACCCTGGGATGAGCCGGTATTCGATCCCAAGACCTCCCTGAATGTCGGCGCACACGGCAGCAC
>JAPYPO010000285.1 GCA_029937645.1 Candidatus Hydrogenedentota bacterium | reverse complement strand
GTCCAGGGGCGTCCTTTGGCATCGTTTCCACCCATGTCGTGGCACGTCCATGGGCCAATACCGAGTACCGACGACCAGACCTCCATGACCTCTTTCGCGTCGTTTACCGCCATACTGACATGATGAACCTTCTTGATCTTCTTGACCGCCATTGTCCTACCCTCCTAAACTCAACTTTGGTTAGAGAAAGGCCTATCTTGATCCACGAAACACCCGGTTAGCAAGTTTCCCCTGAGTAAGTAGTCAACAGTAGAACTTCGGGAGACGGCAAGGGGCTACAGCCCCTTGTCTGCGCGATTACCTTACTCAGCAGCCTGCACGAGAAGGCGGAAGCCTATGAATCTTGCGGCCCGATCGGGCGTCTCAAAACTACGATACGCCGACCGGGAGCGCCGCACAAGACCGCCATAACTTCCGCCGCGCATCACGCGAGCGGAACCGGTATCCGGGCCCGTCGGGTCCGTCACTGCGCCGCTTGAGTATGCGCCATACCAATCCTGGCACCACTCCCAAAGGTTTCCATGCACGTCATGTAGACCCCAGGCGTTTGCCTGCTTTCTACCAACTGGGTGGGTAGTGCCCCCGCTGTTTTCTCCGAACCATGCGTAGGCATCTACATTGGTTCGTTTCTCCCCGAAGCCGTACGCACTCGTAGTGCCCGCCCGGCACCCATACTCCCATTCAGACGCCGTCGGGAGACGCGACGAGACACCGGCCTGCCCGTTCAGCTTTTGGATAAACGCCTGACAATCATCCCAGGACACGGTATCCACTGGGTTTTGCGGACCCCTGAATGTCGACGGGTTGTTCCCCATTACCGACGCCCACTGGTCCTGAGTCACCTCGTGATTGGCCAGCCAAAAGCCCTGCGACAGCGTCACACGATGCTGGCGTTCATCTTCGTCCCTCCCGAACTCGTCGAGTGGACTGCCCATCATAAAATTGCCTGCCGGGCACCAAACAAACGTCATCACTTTCTCGCCGCCGAGGTTGATTTCGCGTACTTCACCCGGATGGTTTCCTACGCCGAGGCCGGGTTTCTGAGCCTCCTCTTCTGCGAATACATTTGTAGATACGAGGGATAAAATATAAACGGGTAAAAGTATTCTTCGAACTTGTTTGTTGACGGCGATTGTCATGTGCGGATTCCTGTCATGAGTTCATTCGATAAATGGAGGTAAAGTGTATTGAGTTAATCAGAAACCAGCCCGTGCTTCAAGTGACCTCCCGCGGGACGCCTTTTGACAGGATCCTCGCTACCTTGCTACAATTTAGGCGTAAATTATTGGCCGAGCCTGGATTGTTGGTTAACCAAGTTTCCTGGCAAAGCCGCAAGCAAGACATAAAACCTTCGGGGCAGGGTGAAAGTCCCTACCGGCGGTGAAAGCCCGCGAGCGCTGAGCATTGCGCAGATCCTGGTGAAATTCCAGAGCCGACGGTTATAGTCCGGATGAGAGAAGGTTGCAGGTGAATACCGTCCCGAGGGTGTAGTGTGCCTGATCGGGATATTTTTTTGTGACCAACGACGCTGAATACATGACCCGCGCGCTCGCGCTTGCCGAGAAGGGGCGCGGCTGGGCGAGCCCCAATCCGATGGTGGGCTGTGTCGTGGTGCGGGACGGAAAAATTATTGGCGAGGGTTACCATGAGATCGCCGGAGGCGCCCACGCGGAGGTCAATGCCCTCGCGAAGCTGGACGACCCTTCGGGCGCCACGGTTTACGTAACTCTTGAGCCCTGCTGCCATCACGGGAAGACGCCTCCCTGCGCGGAGTTTCTTTGCGAGAATCGGCCCGCGCGCGTCGTCGTCGCCATGGAAGACCCGAATCCGGTGGTGTCAGGCCAAGGCTTCGCCCGGTTGCGGCAATCGGGTGTGGTCGTCGAGGTCGGGCTGATGGAAGACGAGGCGCGCCTGCTTAACGAGGCCTTCATTAAATACGTCACAACAAAAAATCCTTTCGTAATTGCCAAGTGCGGCATGTCGCTTGACGGCAGGATCGCTACGTATACCGGCGATTCCAAGTGGGTGACTGGCGAGGCCTCGCGCGAATGGGTTCACCGCTTGCGCAACCAAGTTGACGCCATTCTTGTTGGGAGCCGAACCGTTATGCTCGACGACCCGAGCCTCACCACGCGCCTGAATGGCTCGGAAACGCGCGACCCGGTGCGTGTGGTTCTCGATTCCCACGAGTACCTCGATGGCAGCCGCGCCGTGTTCCACCAAGACAGCCCCGCACCCACCTGGGTCGCCACCGCCTCGGAGGAAACTTTCGACGCGGCGGACGACACGATCAGGGTCGGCGCAAGCGCGGGTGGGCTGGACATAGCGGAACTGATGCGCGAACTTGCGAAACGAGAAATCACCACGGTTCTTATCGAAGGCGGGGGCTCAACCCTCGGTTCGGCTTTCGAAGCCGGGATCGTGGACAAAGTAATGTTTTTCATCGCGCCGAAGATTGTCGGCGGGCGCGAAGCGGTGTCCGCTGTCGAAGGTGTAGGCATCGAGAAAATGAACGACGCCATTTCGCTGCGCGACATGACCGCAACGGCGGTCGGCGGCGACGTGCTGCTACAGGCCTACGTGGAGTAAGAAGAGATCATGTTTACGGGACTTATAGAAGAGGTCGGAGCCGTCACCCGCGTGAGCGGCGCGGACGTGGCGATCATGGCGAAGGTCGTGCTCGAAGACGCGGCGATCGGCGACAGCATCGCCATTGATGGCTGCTGTATGACGGTGGTGGAGCTGCATGACGACACCTTTATCGTACAAGCATCGCCGGAGACCAAGAAACGCACAACCCTCGGCGCGTTACAGCCGGGACATGCGGTCAACCTCGAACGGGCCATGGCCGCAGGCGACCGCTTCGGTGGCCACTTCGTCCAGGGGCATGTCGACGGCGTGGGCCGGGTCGAGAGTATCCAGGACCAGGGCGAATTTGCGCTCTGGACGTTTCAGGCGCCGCCAGAAGTGGCGCGCTATCTGGTTCCGAAGGGATCCGTGACTGTAAGTGGGATCAGTTTGACCGTTGTCGATCCGTCGCGTGACACCTTCGCGGTCGCCCTCATTCCCACGACCTTGGAGAAGACGACGCTCCATTCCAAGGGCCCTGGCGATCCGGTAAATATGGAGGCCGATATGCTCGGCAAGCACATCTACCATTACGTGCGCGGCGCCGCGCCGTCTGGCATTACTGAAGACACGCTGGCGCGCCATGGGTTTGTATAAACGAATGTAACGCGACACGCGAGGAAACCGAAATGCCTACATCCATACCCGCTGCTCTGGACGATCTAAAAGCGGGGAAAATGATTATCCTGGTCGACGACGAAGCCCGTGAAAACGAGGGGGATCTCGTCATCGCCGGGGAGAGCGTCACTGCGGAGTCCGTCAACTTTATGGCGACTCACGGACGCGGCCTCATCTGCCTCACGTTGACGGCGGACCGCATTAAGGAATTGAGCCTGCCGCCCATGACGCACGAGAACACGTCACCGTTTGGGACGGCGTTCCATGTTTCGATCGAGGCGTCCACGGGCGTAACAACCGGCATCAGCGCGGCGGACCGCGCCCGGACCATTCAAGTGGCCGTCGACCCGGAATCACGCGCCTCCGACCTCGTCCAGCCGGGCCATGTGTTTCCGCTACGAGCGCGGGAGGGCGGTGTGCTCGTGCGCGCCGGGCAGACCGAAGGTTCCGTGGATCTCACGCGGCTCGCCGGCCTGAACCCGTCCGCGGTTATCTGTGAGATCATGAACGAAGACGGCACCATGGCCCGCATGCCCGACCTTCGCATTTTCGCCGAAAAACATGGCATTCGCATCGTTTCGGTCGAGAGTCTTATCAAGTACCGCCGGATCAATGAGACCGTTATACACCGCGCGGCTGAGACCGTTCTGCCCACCGACTATGGCGAATTTGATCTCGTCGTCTACGAAACCGATATCGACGACAATCAACATCTCGCGCTGACGAAAGGCGATGTCGCCAACGTGGACAGCGTACTGGTCCGCGTCCATTCCGAATGCCTGACGGGCGACGTATTCCACTCGATGCGCTGCGATTGCGGGAGCCAGCTAAACGAAGCGATGCGGATCATCGATGAGGAAGGGAGCGGCGTGCTGGTCTACATGCGCCAGGAAGGCCGCGGCATCGGTCTGGTCAACAAGATCAGAGCCTACAAGCTGCAAGACGAAGGGATGGATACGCACGAGGCAAATATCCACCTCGGCTTTGACCCTGATCCGCGCGAATACGGCATCGGCGCGCAAATACTCAAAGACCTGGGCGTCACGACGATGCGCCTGATCACGAATAACCCGGTGAAGCGCAAGGGACTCCAGGGTTACGGCTTGGAGATTACGGGGCAAGTTCCGATAGAAATCCCAGCGAATGAACATAACGAGAAATACCTTAAGACTAAGCGAGATAAATTCGGCCATGAGTTGCCTGAATTGGGCGAAGGCAAAAATGCGGTCGAGACCGGATCGTAAAGGAGCGTGAAGCAATGCCAACGGTAATTGAAGGGGATTTAATGGGCGCTGGAAAGCGCTTCGGGATCGTGGTCGCGCGCTTCAACGCGTTTATCACGGAGAGACTGCTGCAAGGGGCGATTGATACCCTCAACCGGCACGGTGTTTCGCACGACGATATCACGATCGCCTGGGTTCCCGGCGCTTTCGAAATTCCAATCGCCGTGAAGAAGATGGCCGTCTCAGGAGATTTCGACGCGGTTCTCGCCCTCGGCTGTGTCATCCGGGGCGGCACGCCGCACTTCGACTACGTCGCGTCAGCGGCGACGAAGGGCGTTGCACAGGTTGCGCTCGATGAATCCGTGCCGATTAGCTTTGGGATTCTGACCACCGATACCATCGAACAGGCTATCGAACGCGCGGGCACGAAAGCCGGAAACAAGGGATCGGACGCCGCCATGACGGCCATCGAAATGGCCAACCTGATGGGGCAACTGTAGACGTGGCCGGTTCGCATACACGGAGCCAGGCGCGCGAATGCGCCGTTCAGTTTCTCTTCGGCGTTAAGGTGACGGGGTACGATTGGGAAGAAAGCCTCGAATCATTCTGGGAGGCGTTTCCCTCGAAGACCGGGGTTCGGGCCTACGCGGAGACCCTAATCCGCGGAGTCGCCGCGCGCGTTGCGGTTCTCGATCAGCATATCGACGACGCCCTGGAGAACTGGACTCCCGAGCGTGTGGGCAATACCGAGCGAAACGTCCTCCGCGTAGCCCTCTACGAAATGGCCTACGGGGACGTCCCGGCTAAGGTGGCCATCAATGAAGCTATCGAAGTCGCCAAAGCCCTCGGTGCCGACGAATCTCCGCGCTTCGTCAACGGCGTGCTCGATCGCCTAAAAGATGTGCATGTGGGCGAGAGCACTACATGAGCGCCAGCGACTCGATAGAACGCACTATCGATTTTCACCTGCATACGACTCCCTCCGATGGTGCCGACGCCCCGGCGCGCGACGTCGCGCGCGCCGCCGACCACAATATCGCCGCCATGGCCAGTACCGATCACG
>JAPYPO010000284.1 GCA_029937645.1 Candidatus Hydrogenedentota bacterium | reverse complement strand
GAAGGCGAAGGTGAAGGCGAGGGCGAAGGTGAAGGCGAGGGCGAAGGTGAAGGCGAGGGCGAAGGCGAGGGCGAAGGTGAGGGCGAGGGTGAGGGTGAGGGTGAAGGCGAGGGTGAGGGTGAAGGCGAAGGACCAACGGGTCCCGCCGTATCCACGTCTATTGTCGGGTTTGTGCGCGATGAATTCGGCGGCCCCGTGACGTGCGCTGCGGTTCGAATCCTAGCAATCAGCCCGGGGTTCGAGTCCGAAAATATTTTAACAACCGGCCTTGATGGTCGATACCAAATGCTAGATATACCCGTGGATCTCAAGGGATTTCCCATGACAGATTTCGTTCTCGAAGTCTATGCGCCATTTTTCTTGATCGAACTCGACTTCGTTATCCTGATTGAAGATTTTGATCCGAATGCCGGTCAGGCCCGCCAATCAGTGACGGGCGCGGCGACGGTCGATTTCGAACTGGTCGCCATTGACCCCGATCCCAATACCACCTTCGATGGCCAAGTCATTGACGATGCAAGCGGCATACCGCTCGCCGGGGTGCGCGTGGAAGTTTTCGGTGACGGCCTGCCGCTCGTGCCGCCCGTCGTTACGTACACCTGCTCAGACGGATCGTTCCAGGTGACGAATTTGCCCACAACCAAGGGTGCGCCCAACCTCACGCTCAACTTCAATGCGCCGGACTACGAAGTGGAAGACGTCCCCCCGCCCGATTCGGGCGAGACACTCGAAGTGACGCTCGTACCCAAGTTCACTTTCCCGAACATCATCTTAGGAATCATCACGGAGGATGGATCGAGCAAAACCATCGAGGGCGCTCGCGTCACCATCACGGAGACCTTCGGGACCATCGGCTTCACCTTTGAAACCAGCCTCGACGGCTTCTATTCGATCAACGTCCCCGTCGACGGCGAATACACCGTCGACGTTTCAGCCATCGACTTTCTCAGCGCCTCCGGCAAGACGGAAGTCAACTCCGTAGAGCCCCGAGGCCGCGTCGATCTAAGTCTAAAGAAGGCTTCCGTCGGCGAAGGAGAAGGGGAAGGCGAGGGTGAAGGCGAAGGAGAGGGTGAAGGCGAAGGCCCGCCGCCGAATGGTTGTAACGCAGGAGTGCCCTCCGCTTCCGGTGCGGGCGCCGCTGGATTTACGGGCGACGCCATCTTGGTACTACTTGTGATCGGTGCGGTGACCGGGATCGGAAGGCGCGCTCAAGTCAGAAACAATATAGGACAGGATTACGTGTCTTGGTAGATGAAGCACACTTCGGACACAACGAACTCTGTTCAATTGGCATGGATACCCTCAACGAAAAAGCATCTCCGTGTTCTCCGCGTCTCCGCGGTGAATTCTTTTTTTGCTCACCGCGGAGACGCGGAGTGCGCGGAGATGCTCCTGAGTTCGCCCTTCAATTTTTCTTCTATTCATTGGCGCGATAAAATATTGCCCCTTCGTGGCAAGACGTAAATTATGATTCACCACGAATTTCTTAGCATGGCGTAGCCGCAACCAATGAGTGTCACGCAAAGACGCAGAGCCGCAGAGCCGCAGAGCCGCAGAGCCGCAAAGGGACATTACCATAGCGGGTGGACATACCGTCAGCCAGAGTTCTTTGCGCCCTTGCGGCTTTGCGTGGATTGAAACGGTCCCGCGTTCTCCTTGTTCTCAACGGGCTCGTAAGATTCGCCACTCGAAAAACTTGCTAAGAAAACAAGATCCTGACGGGTAGTAGCACGAATTGTGAAAATATTAGTGTTCATTGGTGTCCATTCGTGGTTCAAAAAGGAGAACGCCGGAACGGCAGAGCCTGGTAAATTCTCACCGGCAAAGCCCGTGGCTTACCGTTGAGCTAGGGTTTAGCGGGTTCAGACTTTCGGGCGAATTTGGGGTTGCTATGGGTGCCGGGCGAGTCAGTAATTCTCCGACTATCCTCACAAAGTCTCAAGGTGGTCCTCCACCCGCAGATCCATCAGGCTGGGCATTTCCGTGGGGGGCGTCGTCCCGCGAATAAACGCTGCGTTCCAATCGTCCCCAGCCAAACCATTCAGCCGGTCCACCATGTGAAACTCGACGCCCGCCGGCACATGAAATTCCTCGACCGGCAATCCTTCATGCGCCTCGATCATAAAGTCGGT
The DNA here is from genome assembly GCA_029937645.1 of Candidatus Hydrogenedentota bacterium. Classification (GTDB taxonomy): domain Bacteria; phylum Hydrogenedentota; class Hydrogenedentia; order Hydrogenedentales; genus JAPYPO01. Next base: position 3,435 of record JAPYPO010000284.1, on the reverse strand, counting down.
CCACACCGGACTCGCCAGGGCGCCGCCCGTGTATGCGATGCCGCTGCCCAAGGGCGTGGCGTCCTCATATCCGAACCATACGATGCAGGTAAATTGCGGCGTGAACCCACAGAACCACGCGTCCTTGCTGAGGTTCGAGGTGCCCGTTTTGCCGGCGCGCGGGCGTCCCAGCCGCTCCGTGCGGCGGCCGCTGGGGTAGAAGTCGCGCTTCGGATCCGCGGTGCAGACGCCCTCCAACATGTTCACGATTACATACACGGCGTCTTCCGGAAGCGCGTTCCTCTTATACAATTGAGGTTTCATGCGAAAGTCACGGTAGTCAAAACGGCTGAACCCGTCGCGGTCCTTGATCGACAAAATCATCGTCGGCGAGAAGCGATTGCCCCCCAGCGCCAGTGTGCTGTAGCAAACCGCGTGATCCAGAATGATCGTTTCCTTTGTCCCAAGCGCCAACGTCAGGCCGACGTCGTCGTCGATCGGTTGTCTAAACCCCGCGTCCTGAAGATACGAGCGGACCACGGGCATCCCAAAGCGCTCGACGAGCTTCACCGATATACTATTGAGAGACTTCTCAAGGCCCTTCCGCAGCGGCGTCGGCCCGTGATGTTCGCCGTCAAAATTCTTCGGCGACCACAGCCGGTTCAGGGCGTCATAGCGGATTATCTCTTCGTCAACGATAATGGTTGAGCCCGTTAATCCTTTGTCGATGGCCGCGAGCCATACAAAAGGCTTTACGCTTGAGTCGGGCTGCCGCTTCGCTTGGGTCGCGAGATTGAATTTCTTTTTCTCGAAATCTGATCCGGCCACCATCGCTCGGATGAACCCTTCCATCCCCGGTCGGTTGTCCAGACACACCAACGAGGCGAAAACTGGATTGAACTCCGCCTCCCGGTTCCGCCTCTTGAGATACTCCATTTTTTTTACGTCAAAGGCCTCGCGGGCCGCCGCCACAATTTCTTCGGCCGCCTTTTGGAGGCGCATGTCAATCGTCGTCGTGATCTCGAGGCCATCCACATGAAGATCTTCCGCGCTGCCGCTGATCTCGTAAGGCGGCGGCGGCTTCCCGATAAACTGGCGCACCTCTTCGACAAAATAGGGCGCGAGAAACTTACCGGGACGCCAGGCCTTCGCACCACCATCACCCAGCGCCGCGCGCTCGCTCGGCAGGACAACCGACTCGTCCATGTCCTCAGAAACCGCTAAATCGTGTTCTTGCTGCGTGATGAATTCGTTGCGCAGCATCTGCGCCAACACGATATCCCGGCGGGTCAGCGCATTTTCAGGATAGCGAAATGGGTTATTCTTGTTCGGCGCGCGCGTCAGCCCGGCCAGCATCGCGCACTCTCCCAACGTCAACTCGTCTACACCATGGTAAAAATATTGACGCGAAGCCGCCTCGACGCCGTAGGCACTCACGCCCAGGAATATCTGATTCAGGTAGAGTTCGAGAATTTCGTCCTTCGTAAACTCGCGCTCGACTTGCAGCGCAAACATCATCTCGCGCACTTTGCGCTGAATCGTGACCTCTTTCGATATGCCCGTGCTCTCGATATTCCGGATGATTTGTTGCGTGATCGTACTCGCGCCCCGCGGATTATTTCCACGTAGTACGCCCAGCGCCGCATTCGCGAGCGCCAAAGGCCGAACGCCCTTGTGCGTGTAGAAGGTGTGATCTTCCGTTGCGAGAAAGGCCATTTGCAGCACGACCGGAATCTCGTTCAAGCTGACAACCTGTCGCGACTCGACCGCGAATTCACCCAGTAATTCGCCGTCCGCCGAGTACACTTTGCTGCCGATCTTTGGACGGAATTCCTCCAGCGCCTCCATGGTTCCGCCCGAGCCTTCCAGGATAAAAACCATCACCCCCAGACCCGCGCCCCACGCCGCCGCGACCACCAGCATGATCGAGACGAAAAGCCCCGCACAGCCCCGTGGCGCGTAGGTCTTATTCTTCGGTTGTGCAGACGGAGATCTAGTCATGAATCATCACAGGGTTGGGTTTTTCTTGGGCAAATATCCGCCAACAGAAACGGCAGAGAAATACTTGGACCAGTAGCGCGCCCGCCGCGTCCGCCACAATATCAAGGACCTCGAAGGTCCTATCGATCACGAACAACTGATGGATTTCGTCCGTCAGCCCATAGAACGCTGCGAAGAAGAACGGGATCAGAAACAACCGCCAAGGGAGAATCACGTCATTCGACCGTCGTAGCCCCACCGCCACCGTCGCCGCCAACCCACCGAACATCACCCCATGCGCCACCTTGTCCATCCCCGGGAAGGAGAACCCGGTCGAGGGCAATTTGGACTGATGCGAAAGGTAGAAAATGAGTGAGCAGTAGGCCGCAACTGCGGCTATGTACGGGGGTTTCAATGAACTTCCGCTCCCTGGGTTTCATCGTCTGCGAGTCTACGTTCTCCTCTATTATCCCCCGTGGAGCGAATTAGCTGCAAGCGAGACGAGAACAACACAAAAGTCGCCGCATGACCATTCACGCGCGTCACCTATGCGGTGTGATCGGGCGGACGGTGGCTGATACAATCTGAGTCGACGGGAGTACATTTTCCAACCTACTATGACCATGCCACCTCTTACAAAACCAGATTCACAGGCGCGCCGATCGCCCGAAGCCATCATGCCGCTGGAAAAGACGCTACGAATAACGGAAGTGTACAAGAGCGTCCAGGGCGAATCGACTTGGGCGGGCTTGCCGTGCATCTTTGTTCGCTTGGCCCGGTGCCATCTGCGCTGTGTGTGGTGCGATACGGAATACGCTTTCCGCGGCGGCGAGTCGGTATCCATAGGCGCCCTGTTGGACCAGTGCGACGCGTTGACGTGTCAGCTTATCGAGATCACCGGCGGCGAACCGCTGATTCAACCGAACTGCGTCGACCTGGCCGAGGCCCTCCTCGATCGCGGCTATACCGTCCTCGTCGAGACCAGCGGATCCCTACCCATCGCCGTGTTACCCGCCGAGGTCATCAAGATTATGGACCTCAAGTGCCCCGGCAGCGGCGAATGCGGCAAGAACGATTGGTCCAATATCGACACCCTTTCTCAGCACGACGAAGTAAAATTCGTTATCGCGAGCCGCGCCGATTACGAATGGGCGGCCGAGGTAGTCCAACGATACCAGCTTGCAGACCGCTGCAACGCGATCCTCTTCTCCCCCGTATTCGGCCCCATCGAGCCCGCCGATATCGTCCAATGGATTATCGACGACAACCTGCCCGTTCGCTTCCAACTTCAAATGCATAAATTCATCTGGCCGCCCGACGCCAAAGGCGTGTAGCCGGGCTGGAAACTCGTTCCCAGGAGCCTTACCCTTGACTGCACTATCCGCTGCCGAATGCAAAGCCATGCTCGACCGGCTTCACGCCCACCTGGAGGTGGTCATCAAAGGAGAGCCGGGCCCCCTGCAGATTCTCGTCGCG
>JAPYPO010000283.1 GCA_029937645.1 Candidatus Hydrogenedentota bacterium | reverse complement strand
GGACGTGACCGCACTTTCAATGCCTCGTCGCATTTTGGGCCAATCGCTCAGGCTCTTTAGCTTTGCGAGTTCCGCCACGCGTCTACGCTCCGATCTCGATGGTTGCGTCAGCACGCGGCGCGCGCATCGACAATTCCATCGGTTCTCCTCTTTGTGGCCGCGGTACCGCAGCCCTGCTATGGTAGATACCGCGTTTCCCAAACTTCAAGCCCCGCGTGAGCGCTCTCACCGCGCGCGTTGACATGCCCGCGAGTCGGACCGTATCATACGCCGTCCCCTTTGGAGAAATTTTGCCCGGATATGATTTTCTCACATCGCGACAGCGGACCGATGGGAGCGGGGTATCCGGGTACCTGCGCGCGTACCGCATTCACAAACAACTGAGGCTCTGAGATCGACGAATATGGGTGATGTAATCGCTATAGCGAATCAGAAGGGCGGCGTCGGCAAAACGACGACGGCCGTCAACCTGTCTTCGTGTATTGCCGCCGCCGGGCGATCCGTTTTGCTGATCGATCTGGATCCCCAAGGCAATGCTACAAGCGGCTTGGGTATCGACAAAGCGTCCTTGGAGTACACCCTCTACGACGCGCTAGTCAACGACATTGCGCTGGAGGATATGGCCCTCGAAACCCCGGTCGAAAATCTCGCGCTGATTCCGGCCGACAAGGATCTCGTGGGCGCGGAAGTCGAGCTGGTGGATGTCGAGCGGCGCGAGTATCGGCTGCGCGATGCAATCGATGCCATTCGGGACAACTACGAGTATATTTTCATCGACAGCCCGCCATCGTTAAGCCTGTTGACGGTCAATGGGTTGTGCGCCTCGGATGGTGTGCTGGTGACGCTCCAATGCGAGTACTTCGCGCTGGAAGGCCTGAGTGAACTCTTGCAGACGATCATTCTCGTGCGCGACAATTTGAATGACGCGCTCATGCTCAAAGGCGTGCTCCTCACCATGTATCAGCACACAAACCTCTCCAGGCAGGTCGTGGACGATGTTCGCGCCCATCTGGGAACGAAGGTCTACAAGACCGTCATTCCCCGAAACGTGCGTGTGAGCGAAGCGCCCAGCTTTGGCATGCCCATCATTCACTACGATATAAAATCGGCCGGCGCGGAGGCCTATCTAAAGCTCGCCCGCGAGGTCATCGCCCGTGGCTAATCCTAAGAAAAAAGGACTCGGCAGGGGGCTGAGCGCTCTCATCAGCCAAGGCGGCGCAGACGCGGCAAAGTTAGTTGCGCCGCCGAAAGCAGCCCCTAAAGCAGCTCCAAAGGCAGCGGCGCAGGTTGCGGTGCCGGCAGCGCCCAAGTTTCCCGAAGCGTTACCCGACGGCTCGCGGCTCATTCTAATCGATCCGCGGACCATCGCGCCCAACCCTCAGCAACCACGCCACACCTTCGACGAGGAGCGATTGCAGGAACTCGCCGAATCGATTCGGCAGGAGGGCGTGCAGTCCCCCGTGGAGGTCCGCGAACGTGGGGATGGCTACGAACTCGTCAGCGGGGAGCGCCGCGTCAAAGCGAGCATTCTCGCGGAACTCGATTCGATTCCAGCCGTCTGCCGTCCCATTTCAGACCGGGACATGCTCAAACGCGCGCTGATCGAAAATATACAACGCGAAGATTTGAACGCCATCGAGACGGCGTTGGGCTACCAGGGAATTATCAAGGAATTTCATTGGACGCAGGAAGAATTAGCGGAACACATCGGTAAGAAACGCGCCACGATTACCAATACACTGCGCCTCCTTAATCTCCCCAGCGACGTGCAACAAAGAGTACAAGAGGGCCAGGTGACGATGGGCCACGCGCGCGCGCTGCTCGCGCTGGATTCGCCCGCGAAGCAAAGCGCCGTCTGCCGCGCCATCATCAAGGACGGGCTGTCGGTACGTCAAGTCGAGAAACTTACGGCTCCGAAAGACCCGAAATCCCCGACAGATTCCAAGCCGAAAGACGCACACGTCTCGAAGATTGAAGATGACCTCCGCAGGCGCTTCGGTACCCGCGTGAGCCTGAAGTCGAATTCGGAAAACAGAGGGAAGATCGAGATCGAGTTTTTCAATCTGGAGGATCTGGAGCGGATCCTGGATATGCTCAACTCCTGAATCCCTCCTTGGAGAGCGAATTGCCCGCTGATTTCTTGCCCCACATGGCCGGAAACAAGTTGGATCTAAGTTTATGACTCGAAGGATATTGGAGATGAATCGACCGTTGACGCTTCTAGGCGCTCTTCTCCCTTTCATGGTTGCCGCCCCCCTCCTTGCTGAAGAGCAGGAAAGGGATACTGTCACACCGAACCTTCCGGTCTTGACCGAAATGGTTGTTGAGGAAATCCAAGGCGCTACCCTAAGCAATCAACGTCTGCTAGGCGTTGATATTCTTCGCGTCGAGAGAATTGACGATCTCATTGGGGGAACAGACTGCTCTAGGTATTCGAACGAAACTCCGCAGGGTTGCGTGTATGCCGTCCATGCCATTGCGCGGTTCAATTGGTGGAAATGGTCAAGGGATTACTTGTTCATCCTCAGACAGGAAGTCGAAACATGCGAAAAGCTTTTGGTTTATAAGGGTGGCGGCAACGGAAACGGCATTACGTATAGGATTATCGACCTAGGCGATAGGGTTCCTAACCCGGAACTTGAGGGGAAATGGGTACGCCAGCGGTCGATTCTCATCGATGATCGTGAGAGTGGAAATTCGACGAGCAAGAATCGAGCGCTGATATTTCGGCACAATCAACAAGACGACGCGTTTGAGAAGATCTTTGACGATGCAATCACCTTCACCGCCAGCCCGCCACTTTCTGGGGTCCTTGGTTACGAAAGCACACTGGATTTTGAACGAAGCCGCCGCAACGAAAAATATCCGGTGCTGCACGATTTGGTCTTGGTCACCCAGATAGTCACCTCTGATAACGACGACGCGTCCAAGCTTCCCCAATTTGAACCCGTCAAGAATGTCTTTACATGGGACGGGCACAAATATATGGGGTCTCTGAAACTCCCTGCCGCCGCGCGTGAGCATCATGATTTCGCGGTTGGGAATGTTGAAAGACTTCGCGGCAAGCCCGAATCACCGTAACTTCACCAAGCACCACGAGCGAGACTCACTTGATATATCAGTTTAGGCCCGCGACCCTCGAAGATGCGCAGGCCATCAACGACATATACAATGACGCGATTGAAACGACGAACGCCACGTTTGATACGGTGGCGAAGCCGCTTTCTTTTCGCGATCAATGGCTCGCCGTGCGCCAGGCCAACCACCCCGTGCTGGTGGCGGAAGAGGAGAGCGGCGGCCCGGTCGTAGGCTGGGCCTCGCTGAATTCTTATGACGCGCGGGATGCGTACCGCCGTACCGCGGAAATCTCGATTTATGTCGATGGCGAAGCCAGGGGCAAGGGGTTGGGACGCGAACTCATGGACGCCATTATTGCGGCTGGAAAAGCTACGGAATTGCGTACGGTTATCGCCCGCATCACAGTCGACAACGAAGCGAGTATCCGGTTGCACGAAAACGCCGGTTTTCAGAGCGTGGGCATACTGCGAGGGGTCGGGGAGAAATTCGGCCAGTTGCTGGATGTATGCATCATGCAGCGAACCTTAACAGACGGTTGAGGCCCTCACGGGCCCTGCGGCAAGAATATTACCGACGGAAAGTGAGTAACAAGGATTCATGCTCGATATTAAATTCATCCGAGAAAACCCTGATGCACTCAAGGAAGCGCTGGAGAAGCGCAATGCCCGAGGCGTCGACGTAGACGCGTTGCTGGAACAAGATGCCGCACGGCGCGCGCTTCAACATGAAGTAGAACAACTGCGCGCGGAGCAGAATAAGGCCTCGGCGGAAATCGGTCGCTTGAAGAAGGCGAAGGAAGACGCCTCGGAGGCGATGGCGGCGGTGAAGGAACTCGCGGACGGAATCAAGGCGGGCAACGAACGCCTGAAGGACGCGCAGGATGAGATGGATGCGCAGCTTATGCAGATTCCGAACGTCCTCCACGACAGTGTACCCGTCGGCAAGGACGAGACCGCGAATATCGAGGTCCGCACCTGGGGCGAACCGCGCCCTTTCGATTTCGAGCCGGCGGATCATGTGGATATCGGCGAGGGCCTGGACATCTTGGATTTTGAGCGCGCGGCAAAATTGTCGGGCGCGCGGTTTGGCCTATCCAAGGGCGCGGGCGCGCGGCTTGAGCGGGCCCTCATCAATTTCATGCTCGATCTACAGACGGGTGAGCACGGCTACACGGAAATATTGCCACCGGTCGCGGTGAAGACCAGCGCTCTGGAAGGGACGGGGCAACTTCCAAAGTTCGCGGACGACCTGTTCCGTTTGGCGGAGACGGATCTGTGGATGATCCCCACGGCCGAGGTGCCGCTGACAAATATTCACGCCGGCGAGATTTTGGACGCGAAACAACTCCCCTTACTCTATACAGCGTACACGCCTTGTTTCCGGAGCGAAGCGGGCTCCCATGGAAAAGACACCCGGGGCATGCTTCGGCAACACCAGTTCAACAAAGTCGAGTTGGTGAAGTTGTGCGCGCCCGAAGATTCATTCGACGAACTAGAAAAACTCACCGCGAACGCGGAGACGGTGCTGCAGCGGCTCGGCCTGCCGCACCGGGTCGTGACGTTGTGTTCCGGCGACGTCGGTTTTAGCGCCGCAAAGACTTACGATATCGAAGTATGGCTGCCGGGCCAGAATACGTATCGCGAGATCAGCTCATGCTCCAATTGCACAGATTTCCAAGCGCGGCGCGCAAACATCCGATTCCGCAGGGACAAAAAACCGGAGTTTGTCCATACCCTCAACGGTTCGGGGATCGCCGTCGGGCGCTGCGTCATCGCCATCCTCGAAAACTATCAGTGCGAAGACGGAAGCGTCGAGATTCCCGAGGTGCTGAGGCCGTACATGGGTGGACTCAAAGCAATCGAGAAAAAATAGCGCGACTACGCAACTCGCGGCACGTGCACGAACGGATCCTCCTCGGCTTCTCCTGACTGTAGTCCTTATTCCTCGGGCCTTGGGCTAGAATCCATACTTAATGGAGCAATTCCAATCGTGTCCAAATCTAAGAATTCAAAGAAAATACCCCTCGGCGGGGCCCCTCTCAAGAATAATCCCTTCGCGGCATTGGGCGAAGGGCGCGGCGATCTGCCTCCGGGGAATGCCCCGGTTACCGAGGCAGCGCCCACGGAAAACGCCCCAGCGCAACCCTACCGCATCGCCAAGACTCGAAAGGGTGGCCTGCCCGTAACCGTGGAAAAGCGGGCGCGCGGGAAAGTCGTCACGGTCGTGCGAAATATTTCCGGCGATGGCGCGTCGCTGTTGAAGGATTTGAAACGGCGTTGCGGCGCTGGCGGAGTGGTTCGAGAAGACTCCATCGAAATACAAGGCGATCACCGGGAAAAAGTGAAAGCCTACTTGAAAGAAGCCATGCGCCCGTAGCCCCTAAGCGGGCGGCCCATCGAAGGGTTAGCGCCCTTCTCCCATCCGAAATGTGCCGCTCACCCCGTTTGCAAAGAGATCGGCGAACCGCATGGCCTCTACGCCATCGGCAATCGTAACGG
>JAPYPO010000282.1 GCA_029937645.1 Candidatus Hydrogenedentota bacterium | reverse complement strand
AGCCGGACCCTCCCCCATTCTCAAACCACATGATCCGACCCTCGCCGCGAGACCCGCCGATGATATCGAGATCGCCGTCTCCGTCGAGGTCGACGGGTTGCGAGTTTTGGGGAATGAGGTAGCGGCCCAATTCAATCTCGACCCACGCGCCGCCATCGAGCGGGTCGCCGCGCAATGCGTATAGCGAAATGGGGTTCCGATCCTCCGTCCGATTATCAGGGTTCTGCTCGCCCTTGTTCGGCGCCACCGCCTCCAACCGACCATCGCCATCAAAATCCCCGAGGAACACACGGATATACGACCCGCGATCTTTCGTCACGTCGAGAATCGTTCGCTCCCACCGCGCCGTGCGTATGTTTTTTCCAGGGTTTTGAAAATAAATCAGATGCGCCAGTTCGCAAGCCGCGATGATGTCCAGGTATCCGTCGCCATTCACATCGCCGATGGCCACATCCTCCGCCGCGCCGGCTTCCGGACCTTCGGCGAGCGTAGTGAGCGTCCAGCGATTCGCGTCGCCCGAACCGAACGCGATGCGGATGTGCCCGTCCGCGACGCCATCATAAGTGGTATCCGATTCGTGGACAGAAACGATGTCCAAGTGTCCATCCAGATCCAGATCGGCCATCGAAAGCCCGTCGCTCCCGCTAATGGCCACGCCGCTAATCGCCGTGTCGTCAATGATGTGCTCGCGCCACGAGATGAATTCGCCGCTGGGCGCGCGGGCGGATGTCGGCGTAGACCCCACGGGTCGCGCGGAGGCGCCCTCGTCTTGGGCCGCATGGACGCCGGGTATTGGGGCGCACAGAAGGGCGGCAATCGCCGAGCAAATGAAAATGCAGTTTCCCAAGAGGTCCATCTTTTTTCGAGTCATAGGTAATCTTCCTAACCAAGGCCAACACGGAACCACGAGTGGACATAAATATACACGAATACTCTCACAATTCGTGTGTATTTGTGTCCATTCGTGGTTCAAAAACCGCGCGTCAACTTCCCCTGGATTCTATCCAGACGCTTGAGAAAGCTCGGAGCACCGACGCCCCGAGAATCCGTGACATCGATACTCACGCGGGCCTCCAACAGTTTCACCGTCTCCCGGCATAGCTGCTCCGCTTCGCACAAGTCGCGTTTGCGGTGTTCGAGGTGTTTCGCGAGTTCGGCGCGGGCCGTGAAATGCCGCGGGAATTCTTCTATGAGCGCGCGCCAGTAGTTTTCCATGGCCTCCCAGCGGCTGCGGCGTTTCGCGGCGAAGCCCATCATTTCGAGGCAATCGCGGCGCAGGTGGGCCTCATGGAGGAGAGGCAACATCTCTTCGGCGAGCGAAAGGACCTCGTCGTAGCGCTTCTGGCTGAAGTGGAGTCGTACGAGGGACAGGCGATCTTCGAGGTGTTCGAAACCTTTGCCATCGGGCACGCTCAAGGAGTGAGACAAGAAACCCGTAAGCGTGACCAGCGACAGAATGTCCATCTTGTGATGGTAGAAAACGGATTCGAGGCGCCGCGCGTCCCGGGTGTGGAGATAGCTGAGCCATATTTCGGGGATGAGTGCGCTATCCACATCGCCTTCGCGCCGGATGCCGAGGATCTGCTCTTCGATATTGCCGAGGCTGCAATCGCCGAGTCGTTTTTTCCAGAAGCGCCGCGACGCGTGTACAAGGTCAAAGTGGGCGATCCCATCCACCCGAAACGGGATGCGGTTCGTGATAAAACGCGTGCGGAGCAGCGGCAAGTCAAAGCTCTTCCCATTGAAACTGACCACCGTATCCGCGAACGCAAACCGCTCGGCGAGATACTCCAGCATCGGCTCCTCGTCGTCATAGTCGCGCATGAAACATTGGTCGAGCCGAAAGTGGCCCTCGTGAAAATAACCCACGCCCACCAGGAAGGTGACCGTACCCGTTCCACCCATCAGCCCGGTCGTTTCGGTGTCGATGAAGACCGCCTTCTCCGGGTCGAAGTCGGACAACTCTTCGTCCTTCGCCGAGAAAGAAATATGTTTGCCGTCCGTCGCGAGCGCCGCGCCCAGCGTGTGATCGCCGTGGATGCAGTCGAGCGGAAAATCCTCGCGAACGAGATAAAACGACGCGTCCTCGGCGCCTTCCAGGATTCCCGGAACCACGCGGTCGACTTCAAACCCGCCCGCCGCGGCAAGGGCCTTCTCTTCCGATTGGCGCGCCCGCGCTTTACCCTCACGCGCTTGCAGATCCGCTCCCGACATGAGGCCCTTCGTGGCGAGCAGGGCCTTGAGCTTGTCACCCAGTTCGGGAGCGGGCGTGGCCATTGCCTACACAGCCTCGTTCAACGTGCTCGGTTTCGGCGTTGCATCACTTTGGCCCAGCGCGAGACCCGCGAGTTTTAACGCTCCCTGTTTTCCATTTGCACCCGCCTCGAGGGCAGAACCGATACAGCTCGGGCATCCTTCTTTACAGGCACAATTCGTGAGCAGGGACACCGCCGCTTCCAACAGGCGTTCGTGATGCGTGTAGAGTTTATCGCTAAACCCCACCCCGCCCGGATAAGTTTCGTAGAGGTAAATAGACGGCTTGTCGCTAAACGGCGAACGCAGATTCGCGTGCGCGCGGATGTCCGTCGGATCGCAAAGCACCTGAACCGGAGCCACCTGCCGAAGCGCGTTCGCGAGGGCATTCAGCGCCGCGCCCAATTCCTCTTGCGGCAGCTTGAACCGTTCTCCGCAATCCTCGGGGAATTCTAGCCAGTACGACGAGGTATGCATCGTGCTTTCCGGCAGATGAATCTCGCCCCATCCCACGTTTTCGTGCGTGCCGAATTTTATTTTCTTATACATCGTGGGCAACCAAGTCACGCTCAGCTCGCCCGATTGCCGCTCGACCTCTCCCACGCGATCCTGTTGAAGAATATCGAGGACCTTCAGATCAACCTTGATCTGCGCGTCCGTATAGTAATCCGTTTCGACAGGCCGCGCGTAGGCCTTGCGGTCGTCCAAGTCCAATTCGTCGATGGTGTACTGCACGCTTTGGTGAATGTAGATCGCATTCTGATACACCTCGACCGGCGCCGCGAAGAAATCGACCTCGCCGATGACCCGGCCGTTGTCGGTGGTATCCAGAATGACCACGTTGCCCGGGGCTGCGGTGCGTAAGCTGACATCTTCGGCGGGATACGTATCGCTGCTCCAATGCCATTTGTTTCGGACGTGGCGTAGGACCCGGTTGTCGGCGAGGAATTGCAGAATTTCGCCGGTAGACGTCGCGCCGAGACCAAAGGATTCGCCGTCCAGGAAGGGCAGCTCGAAACTGGCGCATTTCATATGGCTCGTTACGATGATGAGGTTATTAGGATCCACCGTGGCGCTTTCCGGCGCCTGCTCGAAAAAATACTCCGGGTGATTGATGATGTACTGATCGAGCGGCGCGCTCGTGGCCACGAGGATCACAAGAGAAACTCCAGATCGCCGTCCCGCGCGGCCAGCCTGCTGCCACGTCGAGGCGACGCTGCCCGAGTAGCCTGTCATGATGCTCACGTCGAGCGACCCGATATCGATACCCAGCTCCAGCGCGTTCGTGCTGACGACCGCCATGATGGAACCGTCGCGCAGGCCGCGCTCAATCTCCCGGCGCTCCGTGGGCAAGTAACCGCCCCGGTAGCCTTTGACGAGATTATGGTCCTTCTTCAGTTTTCGAACGGCATCCTTAAGGTACGTCGTCAGGATTTCCACACGCAACCGGCTCCGGGCGAAGATGATCGACTGAATGCCCTTTGACAGGAAGTGCGTCGCCAGGCGGCTGACTTCCTTGACCGACGATTTCCGGATACCCAATTCCGCATTCACGACAGGCGGGTTGTAAAAGAGGAAGTGCCGCTCGCCCGAAGGCGCGCCGTTGTCATCCACTAAGTGGAAGGGCCGTTCCACTACCCGCGCTGCAAGCTCGCCTGGGTTCGCGATCGTCGCGCTGCAACAGATAAACGTAGGGTCCGAACCGTAAAACGCGCAGATGCGTTTGAGGCGGCGCAACACATTCGCGAGGTGGCTTCCAAATACGCCACGGTACGTGTGCAACTCGTCAATGACCACATACTCCAAATTCTCGAAAAGGCGAATCCAGATCGTGTGGTGCGGCAAAATCCCCGAGTGCAGCATGTCGGGATTCGTAACCACGATATGCCCCGCGCTACGAACCGCCTTCCGCGCCGAGGCAGGCTTGTCGCCATCGAAAGTATACGTACCAATCTTGACTTCGATTTCATCGACGAAGGTCTTAAGCTCATGGACCTGGTCCTGCGACAACGCCTTCGTCGGGAACAGGTACAACGCCCGCGCCTTAGGATTCGCAAGAATGCCATTCAACACCGGAAGGTTATAGCAAAGCGTCTTGCCCGAAGCCGTCGGCGTGACCACGCAAACATTCTCGCCCCCAAGCGCCGCCTCCACCGCCTGCGTCTGATGCGTATAAAGATTCGAAATGCCGCGCCGCTTCAACCCCTCCACAAGCCGCGGGTCAAGCGCCTCCGGGAACCCGCCATACCGCGCCGGCCGGTCCGGGAGAATCTTCCACTCCGTAAGATTCCGACAAAAATCCCCGTCCCGCCGAAGCCGATCCACCACCTGCGACACGTTCATGCCCATAACCTCCCGAATCACGATGGCCTGAATATAACATCAGTGGTTAGGAAATCGCAATGTTGGTGAAAATGTCGAGCCTATACTTCTCAACCGCCGTTTATAGGCGTTCGATGTCCATGGTATTCTTGAGGTGCGGAGTGTTGATAAGTGATGAACTGGATATGGGTTGATGGGGGGAGGAGTGGGACTCTCTTAAACATCCCCGCAGCATCTGACGAAGAGGATTAGAAGCAACGGATCGGTCGAAATCGGGAGATCAAGGACATGGGCGAAAAGTTCAAGCCAGAGATATACACGGCGAAAGAATTCCGAGCGTTGCTTAAGACGTTCAGCACGAAGTATCCAACGGGAGTCCGTAACGCGGCGATGGTGGCGGCGGCCTATGCGGGAGGGCTTCGGTGCGCCGAAGTCTTGGGCCTTCGGGTAAAGGATGTGCGGAACGTCGATGACGATGAAGGCGAGTGCTTCATCCAGTATGGCAAAGGGTCCAAATCGAAGACGGTCTGCCTGAGCGCGTCGGCGATGAAGCGTATCAATTCCTGGAAGAAAATGCGCCGGGAGATTCTCAAGGAACGCGGGGTGAAGTCAGCGCCGTTGTTTTGTACACTGGACGGCAAGCCGGTCCAGTCGCAGTATGTTCGGGCCATGATGACACGGGCCGGGGCCAAGGCGAAGCTAACGAAGCGGTGTCACTTCCACGGACTCCGGCATTCATTCGCGATGGAAACGGTCAGGGGCAAGACTCCATTGAATGTTGTACGGAAGGCGCTGGGGCATTCTTCGCTTGCGGTGACTACGGTATACCTGGATCACATCAACGGCGATGACCTGCGCGAAGCGGCGAACGCGGTGCCGGAGTTTTGACCGGAGGCCGAAGAGATGACGCTGAACGGGCCGAAGTGGCGGGGCCCCTCGGGGTCCACTTCTAATCTCAGAGCGAAAAATATTATTGACCGAATACACAGTCTGGAGTACTCTGACTCAACAGCATTAATCGTAGTTACAAGAAA
>JAPYPO010000281.1 GCA_029937645.1 Candidatus Hydrogenedentota bacterium | reverse complement strand
AATCGATGCCGGCGGATCTCAAGATGACTCTTCCAAATGGGAAATCCGGGATCATATGAATTCGGGCAGAGCCACGAAATCATCACGGCGGCGGAGCAGGTCGTAAGAGCGGCCACCGCTACCGGCACAGGTATGCGCGATGTCGCTGAGCAGTTGGTGTGGCTGCTCAACCCGGAGAGCATCAACAAAAGGCCCGACTCTTCTGGCACGGGCACATCGGTGTGGGTAAGCAAAACTGAATCAACCTTCGATTGCAAACAATTCGCCTGTAAGCAGCTGGCGATCGTCGGTGGTCCGGATGAAGTCTCCGCTATCGCACCGCTCTTGCTCGACGCCGAAACGGCCGACATTGCGCGTTACGCGCTGGAACCCATGGACAACGAGAAAGCGGGAAAAACGCTTTTGAATGCGCTCGACGATGTGCCCCCATCCGCGCGCGCCGGTATCATCAACTCCCTTGGACGGCGCGGCTCAGAACGCGCGGTTGGCGCGATCGCCCGCCGAATGGACGACGCCGATCCCGTGGTGGCCAGCGCGGCCATACACGCCCTCGGCGCTATCGGAGGCAAGAAGGCGGTCAAGCGGCTTTCCGCTTCCAGCAAGAGCGTCGCGGCAGAAATGCGCCGCCCCGTGGAAGACGCCTTGATCCTGTGCGCACACGGCTACCTCGACGACGACGAGAACCGGCGGGCCGCGGAAATCTTCGGCAGCCTTTTCGAAGACAGCAAACACGAGCGCGTACAAATCGCCGCGCTCCGAGGAATGCTCAAGGCGGACAGCGAACAGGGCTGGCTCTTAGCCGTCCGCGCGGTCGAGGCGGACACCGCACCGAGCCTGACGATAGCCGCAAAAGCCTTGCTACAGGAGTTGATTGATTAGGGCAAAGCTGTATTCCTGAACGGCTCGATCCCACTGCCTGAGAGGGGGCGATGGATAAAGACCGTAATCTACTGTTCGGCGTATTCGCCGTGCAACGGTGTACGATAGACGTGTAAGGATGCGTGCGACGATCAACGCACCCAATCCGCGTTTTTTCGGTTCAGTCTCGGGGAAATCTATTCCTCAACGCGCCAACGAAAGCAGCGTCGGCACGCGATGATAAAAGCCCTACTGGGGAGTACCCGCGTTTCCAGGCGAGGTAGAACATGAGGGCCAGCGCCGCGATGGTTATCCCGAAATTCGGCCAAGCGTTTAGCTTCCATTGCCCCGCCCACGCGATCTGCACGGAATCAGTCAATGGCCATAAGTAAGCGATAGGCCATGGATCCCCGTCGGGCCCGCGCCCACCGACGATATCACCTACGATGTGGAGGTGGAAACTTATAAATGCCAACAGGGCCGTCTTCCAGCGCTTCGTGGCAAAGCCAAAGCTCATTGCGGCATAGAGCAATCCGAAGCTGAGGTTGTGTCCAAGTTGGTGGTGGTAATCCGACCACCAGGTAAGAGGTCTATCGGCGTTCCGCGTGACGAAGTCCCCGACGATACCCAAGCCGTCCAAATCGGGAACGACGCCGGCAGCGGTCACCAGAAACCGATCTTTACGGTTTAGGTTGCCGGTTTCCGAAACGAGCCATCCAACGAGAAGGTGTGTTGAAGGGTGCATCGTTCTTTCCTTGTTTCCTTCAGCGGGTGTGGAGTCGTTAGCCCGGGAACGTTATTCTTCCGTCTCGTCGATTCGGTGATCCATTTCCAGGGCGGGATGTTCGTGGAGGGTGTGGCCTACGATTACGGCGGGTACGCCTACGGCGGTGGTGTGCGGCGGCACGTCGTTGAGCACGACCGCCCCGCCGCCGATTTTGGCGCCTTCGCCGATTTCGACGTTTCCGAATATTTTTGCGCCTGCCGCGATGAGAACGTCTTTGCGGACTATCGGATGCCGATCCCCGGTTTCCTTTCCCGTTCCACCGAGGGTGACTTCGTGGAGCATGGACACGTTGTCTTCGACGATGGCGGTCTCGCCGATGACGATGCTCGTCGCGTGGTCCATGAGGATGCCGCAGCCGATGCGGGCGGCGGGATGAATGTCCATGCCAAAGACTTCCGACATGCGGCTCTGCAAGTAAAGGGCGAGGGATTTGCGGCCCGCGTTCCAGTAGTAGTGGGCGGCGCGGTAGGATTGCAGGCCGTGGTAGCCTTTGTAATACAGAAGGATTTTGGAATAACCGCTGCAGGCCGGGTCGCGGTCGCATACCGCGCTAATGTCTTCCCGTAGCGCGCGACGAATGGTAGAATCATTGGAGAAGGCTTCGTGGAAGAGGTCGCGCAGGGTCAGCGCACGAATGGTGGGGCTCTCGAGTTTGCCCGCGAGGTGGTCGCTCAGCGCGTTCTCGAGCGTTGAATTGCTAAGAACCACGTCGTAAAGGAAGCTGGCGAGGACGGGTTCCTGCTCTGCATCACGCTCGACTTCTTCGCGGATGGTCTGCCAAATTGGATCGGTATACTCTTCAGTCATAATTGTAAGTCCGGAAGCCGCCTAGAGTCATGCCTCGAATAAGCCGGGGGCTTTGTTTGTAGATAACGTCAATAGGTATAGTTTACATGCATACGTGCGGACAGTCGAGTGAGCGATTGTGGTTCGGCGGGATTCGTAGCATCTGGTTGGGCGGGGCGCGTTGAGGTTTTGCGGCTTGCTTGTACGCTCGCCCTCTCGTGGGATCGCTTCCGGTAGGACGGCTGATTGAACCAAACCAGCAACCTTCCTTAAAGTAGCGCAAACGATATGGAGACGCGCGTTGATAGAAGTATCCGGTTTTCATAAGAGCTACCGCGAGACCGTCGCTGTGTCGGGACTGAGTTTCCGGGTGCAGTCCGGGGAAATCCTCGGGCTCGTCGGGCCGAACGGCGCCGGAAAAACCACGACGCTCCGGGCGCTTTCGGGCATCATCCACCCGACCAAGGGCGAGGTTCGCGTCGGCGGCCACGACGTGGTCAAAGCCCCCATGCGGGCCAAGCAGAATCTTGCCTATATTCCAGACGACCCGAAGCTCTTCGACGCGCTGACCATCTGGGAACATTTACAGTTTGCCGCGTCAGCCCATGGAATTTCGGATTATACCGAGCGCGCGGAATCGCTCATGGAAGCGTTTCAGCTCACGGAAAAGCGGGATGCCCTCGCCTCGGAGCTTTCCCGGGGGATGCGGCAAAAAGTGGCCGTGTGCTGTGGGTACCTCCACGAGCCGTCGGCCATCCTATACGACGAACCGATCGCGGGGCTCGACCCGAGGGGCATCCGCACATTGAAGGCATCGATGGCCGAGCGCGCGGAATCGGGGGCGGCGCTGATCGTGAGTTCGCACATGCTTTCGCTCGTCGAAGATTTGTGCACCCATCTCCTGATCCTTCACCGAGGTCAGCGGTTATTTTTCGGGACGGTCGATGAGGCGCGCGACGCGTACAGCGAGCTTGGCGATGACGATTCGCTCGAGGAAATCTTTTTCCGCGCGACCGAAGGGCCGGATATTAAAACCGGGACCGACGAGGCCTAAGTGATGCATCGCGCACTATGGAAACTGTTGAGACTGCGCGCCCGGGGCGGTGTCAGGCGCATCTACCGCAACGCCAAGACGCCTCGGGGCGCCGCGCTGACCGCGGTGGGCTCGTTGGTATTCATCCTTTGGATGGCTCCGTTCTTCTTGGCCGGGCGGGCGGAATTCAACATCGCGCCAGAACTCATCCTCCAGTGGGCTCCGCTGGGCCTCTTTTCGTTTTGCGCCATGCAGTTGCTGGTGGCAACCGGCGAACGCGGCATCGTCTTTTCGCCCGCGGAAATAAATTTCTTATTTGCCGGTCCGTTCAGACGACGCGAAATTCTTCTCTACAAAATCGTCGGCGGGCTGGGTGGTTGCATGGTGATGTCGGTGTTTTTTTCCTTGTTCGGCCAGCGCGTCTTCGAGCATTGGTTCCCTGCGTATCTCGGAATTTTGCTCACGGTCGTTTTCATGTATCTCTTCGCAACGGCCCTCGGGGTTGCCGGGCAACTTCTCGCGGCCAGGGCCTACACCCATTTCCGCAAAGGGGCGATTGCCGTCATCCTCATTGCCGCTGGCATCTATTTATATGGGCGAGTCGCGGCCATAGAGACCATCGATATTCTCGCGGCGGGCGAGGCGATTACGACATCGCGGGCGTATATCATCCTGCTCGCGCCCTTCCACATATTTGTTCGCGTGATGCTTGCCGAGACCTGGTCCGTCTCCTTCGCCCTCTGGAGCGCTGCAGGGATAGCGATTGACGCGGCTATTGTCGCCGCTATTATCGGACTCGATAGAAACTTTATGGAAGCCTCACTTTCCTCCAGCAAGAAAACCTACGAGCGCCTCCAACGATTTCAGCGCGGCGGCAGTCTGGATGTGTCCCGCTCACGCACGGCCCGCCTGAGAATTCCCATGCTCCCACGGCTCGGCGGCGCCGGCACCATCGCACGCAAACAGCTAATCAGCGCCGTGCGAAGCCCCGGCGCTTGGATGGTCGGCATCCTCGTGCCCGCTACGGGCCTGGTTCTGGGGTTTACCCTTGGCGACGTTCTCGGCGAGGACGGCGAACTGGGTATGGGTTTCTTGATTGGCATGTCGCTCTACGCCACGTTCATGTTGTCCGCCATGATTCGCTTCGACTTTCGCTCCGAACTTGAAACCATGGAGCGTCTCAAATCCCTGCCGTTGCCCGCCTCGGCGGTCGCGGTGGGCGAGTTGGCCGCGCCGATACTTATCAGCACCTCCATTCAACTCGCGCTATGCGTGCCCTACGCCATACACCAGGGCGAATGGCTTCTACTTGCTGCGATCCTCGCCTTCGCGCCCCCGCTGAACGCCCTAATGTTCGCCATCGAAAACTTCTTCTACGTCCTCTTCCCCATGAAACGGCACGCGGGGCATTTCGGAGATCCCCAGTTTGTGGGCCGCCAGATCATGCTCTATTTCACCAAGTTTTCGGTTCTCGCCCTATGCCTCGGAGTGGTTGGCGGTGTGGGGTTTCTCACCAATTATCTTTTGGGAATTCTTGTGATCGCCATGGGCGTGGCGTGGGTGATTCTGACCTTTTTCGCAGCCCTCTCCTTTCCCTGTGTCGCCTGGGCGTTCAGCCGGTTTGACCCCAGTATTCATACGCCCTAACGCTTGGGATCCAAAGTCACGCAGCGAAGCGTGTAACCGGTACCGCCTCCGCGTCTACTGATAGGATGTAGAGTGACCGGCACTGAAATGGGGCTGAATTCCGTGTGTATGCCAAGCGCAAGATAACGGGGTTATCGAGAGGGTAGCCGCGACAGGGAGGATAGGCTCCTTGTTTTTTCCTGCGTCGGCGCAACACGATTCTTCCTCACGTTCTAACAACCCCTGTTAGGGGAAATTGACCATTAACACATTGGAAAAACAAGGAAGGGAAACCAGCATGAGCAAAAAATCGACGTACCAACCACTTAAACAATTGGCAGTGCTGCTGACCATGGGACTCCTGATTTTCGCTGCGGTCCCGGCGGACGCGCAGAGGGGAGGCGGTCAAGGGGGAGGCGGCCGGGGCGGCCCCCGACTTTCGTCCGAAGAGTCGGAAGCGGCTTGGACGCTTGAGGCCGAAGGCGTGGCGAACGATATTGGCGCGTCGGATGGAGAGACCGCGAAAG
>JAPYPO010000280.1 GCA_029937645.1 Candidatus Hydrogenedentota bacterium | reverse complement strand
CTCGATGGCCTTCACGGTGTTCGCCTTGAATCCATCAAGGTAGGACGGAAACTCCACACGAGCCATGAGGCGATCAACCGATTTGTGAATAGATCGGCTGAAGCCAAAATACAATCCGTCCAAGCCCGTCAACTCAAGAAGACCTCACCGAAACTCCGAAGCGTTTCCCGGCGCGAGAAGGACATCGCCAAGGCTCAAAAAGAATTGGATGCCGGTGGCGCATAGCTGACAAAAAACGCCGCCCAAGCGTTTACGGCGCATTGAGGGCGGCAAAGGAAACCGAGATGACTTTACACTCAATCGACGAGAAAACTCAACATGTTCTTGATATTGACCGCAGGCGTGGCTGGATCGTGGAGTGTATTGGCCGCGCTGAGTGTGCCGGATATTCCTCCCGCGTATCTCGCCTGTTGAGACAACTCACCGCGGTGGCGCGAGAAGAAGCTGCTGAATTTAGGCGCATTTCGGGCGATGTCTTACCTGCTCTCCGCCGACGGCTGATTGCATCCCGTAGTCCGCTATCGACACGTACTCCCAAAGTCCAATCATCTGCGCCGCTCGCTTCCGGGAAGCCGACATGAAGAACATGCCCGGTATCTGCTTCGAGGAATTCCTTTCGCGTTTCAAGAGCGTGAAAGGCTCAAGGGGGCAGTGGAGCGCCCAATGCCCGGCCCACGATGACACTACTCCGAGCTTATCAATTACGCTCGCGCCGAACGGCAAAGTTTTGTTGTGCTGCCATGCGGGATGCGCGGTGACTGAAATTTTGGACGCCGTCGATCTTTCCATCGGGGACCTATTTTCGTCAGATGGCAACGGGGCGCGAAACGAATCGCTTCGACGCGCCGGAACGCGAAGCGCGGCCAAGACGCGAACAATTTGTGTTAAGCCTCATCAGGATTTCTCCGAGCTGGCGGCACAATTTCAATCCGCGATTTCCAAGGAAGGACTTGAGCGATTCGCCCGCTTGCTAAGGGTTTCGGCCAATAGTCTGGCGCGGCTGGGGACCGGCTGGGCCTCGCGTGAAGCGCTGGCGAAGGCGGACACAAAATGCCGGGGCGAGGGTGCGTGGTCTTTTCCCATGCACGGCGCGGCGGGGGACGCAGTAGGAATCCGGCTGCGTGGTCCAGACGGGGGGAAGTTCGCAGTCGTCGGAAGCCGCCAAGGACTTTTCATTCTTGCGAACCCCGCGTCGGAAGAGCCTTTGTTTATCTGTGAAGGCCCGACAGACACGGCGGCGATTCTCGACTTCGGTTTGAACGCAATTGGTCGGCCAAGCTGCAACGGAGGAGCGCAGGTTCTAGTGTACTGCGTCAAGAAACTACGGCCTAACAGCGTGGTCGTCGTAAGTGACAACGATGAGCCTGGTCAGATGGGTGCCCGCTCGCTCGCGTTGAAACTAGCGCCACACTGTCTAACGTGCCGAATAATCGCGCCGCCCAAAGAAATCAGCGACGCCCGGGAATGGATGTCTGCTGGTGCCACGAAGGCAACAATCTTGGACGCGATGGATAACGTTGATCCCATCCGGCTCCGAGTGAGCGTCGGAAGGCAGGTGGGACATGCCTGAAAATGAAATCACGATCACGCACAAGGCCGCCGGACGCAGCGGGTGGGTCAACATTTCTGTGAAAAACGGAGACGAGGTGCTCGCAACCGAGAAGTTGGAAATCACCAAGTCGACGGCGCGTCGCAAGTTTGTCATGTCGATCTGCGGCGACCACCCTGGCCTGGACTATCAAGAGATGGAGGCACACATCAATAGGATCGCCGACGATGTTGTTAGCGAGGCCGCGAACAAGTTCGGCGACCGCCAAGGGCAAAGCCAAGCAGACATGCTCGTGGCGCTGGGAAAAGACATCGATCTCTTCCACACGCCAGGCGGACACGATGGCGAAGCATATGCGAGTTTCAATACTAACGGACATCGGGAGACATGGGCTATCAACTCGAAAGGGTTCCGGCGTTACCTATGCGGCAAGTTCTTCGAGGAGTATGACAAGGTGCCTGGTGCTCAAGCGGTTCAAGACGCCTTGAATGTGTTGAACCATTTCGCCTGCCACGACAGGAAAGAACATGAAGTCTCGGTCCGAATCGCGGGGAACGAAGGCGACATTTGGCTCGATCTGGCGGACTCGGAATGGCGGGCCGTGGAAATTTATCGGACCGGCTGGCGCGTCGTAAATTCCACGGACGTGCCCGTTCGATTCATCCGTAGGCGGGCGATGCTGCCGCTTCCCGCGCCCGAGTCAGGCGGACGGGTCGATGAACTTCGCGAGATGATTAACCTTCCCGGGGATGACGCGTGGAAGCTGTTTGTTGCGTGGCTTGTGATGGCTTTTCGTCCGACAGGCCCTTACCCCGTCCTCGTGGTCAACGGCGAACAAGGAAGCGCAAAGTCTACACTTTGCCGCTTGGCCCGCGCCCTCATCGACCCGAATAAATCCCCTGTTCGGCGTCCCCCGAAGGATGACCGCGACCTCATGATCGCTGCCTCAAATTCGTGGACACTTGCCTTCGATAATCTCTCCCGGATACCCGCGGGCCTCTCCGACGCTCTTTGTGCCCTTGCGACGGGCGGGGGCTTTGCGACACGGGAGTTGTACTCGGATGGCGACGAAAAAATCATAGACGCCGTTCGGCCAATCATGGTGAACGGCATTGAGGACTTGGCTACGCGCGCGGACCTTATGGACCGGGCGCTCAATATCAAGCTCCCGGTGATCGACGAGGCGAATAGACGTGAGGAGTCCGATTTAGACGCCAAGTTTGAGGAAGCGCGACCACGCATATTGGGGGCGCTACTTTCGGCTGTGTCTGGCGCTCTCTCCAGCTATGACTCCGTGCGCTTGACTCGAAAACCGCGAATGGCCGACTTCGCTCGTTGGGTCACGGCGGCAGAGCAGTCGTTAGGTTGGAGTGACGGCAGTTTCCTCGACGCTTACTTTGGAAACCGTGAGGAATCAAACCAATCGGTCATCGAGAACGCCGTTGTCGGTCCCGTCCTGGTCGAGTTTATGGACGGGAGAACCGATCCATGGTCGGGCACCTACAAGGACCTCCTCGAAGTGTTGGTCCAACGGGCCGATGAAAAAACCTCCGCGCTCAAGGAATGGCCGAAGACCCCCAGAGTCTTGAGTAACCATTTGACGCGCCTGGCCCCTAGCCTTCGGCAGATCGGTTTGTTCGTCGAACGGGGAGAGCGCACCAAACGCGGACAAGTCGTCCAATTAGGATGGATAGGGAAAACATCTACACCACGTACATCACGTACACCAGAGATCGATCAAACCCCTGACATAAAAGAAGTTACGGATGGTGTAGATGCGGTCGAGAATGGTAACGATTCCGATCCGACCTACATCGAAGCACCCTCTACCTACACCGCTACTAAGCCCTTGAAAAGTAGTGAGTTAGGAGGCGAGGGTGTAGATGGTGACGATGGTGTAGGTGAATTCCTGCCTCGTTCTAATCCGGTGCTTTTGGACGAGCACTGGCAGGAGGAGTTCTAATGACGGCTCCGGACCTATTTCAAGAAATGTTCGCAAAGGGCGTCCACCTCAGCATGAACGGCGACAGGGTCTTGGTGCGGGCGCCGGCGCCGTTGCCGGATGAACTCCAAGAAGAACTTCGTGCGCGCCGCGACGAGATAGCCGCCGCGATTGATTCTCTGTTCGGGGCGTATCTCTTGGCCCTCGCTCAATTCCAACCCGAGTCAGAACACGACCTCCCGCCGGTTCCACCGTTCCCCGAACGTCCCGAGCGCCCGATTGCGTGGGCCGCATGGTGGGGCACCGTCGAGCGTTGCCGTGCCATCAACAAAACAGACAAATAGTCGAAGGGATTCATGAAATGCTGAAGCTCAAGAAAACCCGGGAGGTTCACCCCACGATGACCGGATACGATTTCATGATCGATGCGCCGCTGACACCGAGGCGGGCCATGAGGGCCAAATGTCTGGAGTGTTCCGGCACGACCTACGAAGTAAAGAAGTGCGCCATTACGGACTGCCCCCTGTGGCCGTATCGGCTTGGGGTGGGGGTATGTACCAATCTTGAGGGAGTTCGCGACAATATCCCCCGCTCCTTGGGGCAAAAAATCGCTGCTGAGCGGAATCTGGAGAGGGCAAGGGAAGCCAATGGATGAAGGGGCTTTGACACACCGGCGAAACGCTCTATCGATGCAGTTAGGAACTACTCGGGGAATACGGTGGAACTGGAGGTGCCGAACTCAATAACGATGTAAGGCACATTGGGCTGAGACTTCAAAAATAAAGGAGAGAGCGAATGAATACCAAAGAACCTACGAAGTGGCACTACACGACAATCGAAGCGCTGCTCGGCATTATCGAGACTCGGTGCATCTTACCGGATGATCAAATTGCACATGATCCTAGGGGGTTTGAAAGATCGTCGCCACCATCTTCCATCATATGGTTTTCGAGCAATCAGGCATGGGAGCAATCCGTAGTAAAGGTCTGGAATCTGGGCGGTTCCACAATGCATCTTGATCTGGATGGCCTCCTGAATCATGGGATCATGCCTTGTCGATTCGCCGCGGGGCCAAATGTAGAGCTATATCCATGGCGAATTCTTCGGAATATGACGAAGATGAAGTCCGAAGTAGCGAATGATCTTTTGGCGAAGGCGGAACTCCTAGATAGCGATCCGGAAGAATGGTTTGGCACGTCGAACCCCATTCGTTCAGAACAATTCGGGCCAATCGAAATATATTGCGAGGGCCGGTGGCACGACAGCGAAATGGACTTCAACGCGGGCAAAACCTATCCCAATTGACCGTTCGGCAAATCGACATTTCTACGGCGATGAACTTCCCAGCGCGAGGTTGGGAGGAATCCTGAGAATTGAAGGTCGCGAGTGATGGCTACAGTCATTCAAATTGACACCCGTGAGCAACGGCCTCTAGAAATCGCGGCGTACTCCGTCGAAGCCACCACGCTCCCAGTGGGCGACTATGGCATCCGGGGGTTCTCCGATTGGAAGAATCCCCGGTTCATCGTCGAGAGGAAGTCTTTGGACGATTTGGTCGGCTCTCTTACGCAGGGCCGGGATCGCTTCATGAAGGAGGTCGAACTCCTGCGGCGCTTCCAGTTTGCGGCCATCGTTGTAGAGGGCACCGAGGCCGACGTGGAGCGCGGCGATTACCAGAGCCGGGCCACGCCTCAGAGCATCCTCGCCAGCCTTGACGCCATCGCGGTAAGAACAAACATCCATGTCTTTTGGTGTGGCACACCTGCTGGCGCGGCGCGGAAGGTTGAGGGGCTAGTGCGCCAGTTCGTGCGCGGCATCGAAAAGGACTACCGCAATCTGACTGCCACGGCGAAGGCTACTGCCGGACAAGGGAATTCGTTGATATGAAGACCGATAACCACGAGGAACACCGAGATGTCTAAGCTCAAGAAAACCCGGGAGGTTCACCCCACGATGACCGGATACGATTTCATGATCGATGCGCCGCTGACACCGAGGCGGGCCATGAGGGCCAAATGTCTGGAGTGTTCCGGCACGACCTACGAAGTAAAGAAGTGCGCCATTACGGACTGCCCCCTGTGGCCGTTGTAAACGGCGGTTTAGAAGTGTAGCAGCAAAAGGGCGGTCGAGAAGTGCAGC
>JAPYPO010000813.1 GCA_029937645.1 Candidatus Hydrogenedentota bacterium | reverse complement strand
CCGCAACACATGCTTCTGCCGCGGCTCGTCGGAGATGCCGCAATCGTCGAGAAGCGCGTCGATCAGTTTTCGGTTGTTGATAAGGACGCGGAAACTGGGCGCACCCAGCTCGGTCATGATTTGGCACATGATGGCAATAATCTCGCCATCCACGGCCACCGTGCGCGCGCCTGCCACATCCGCGTCGAACTGGGTGAATTGACGGAATCGGCCGGGACCGGGCTTGTCGGCGCGCCACACCGGGCCAACGGCGTAGCGGCGAACGGGAGCCTTCAGTTTGTCAGGATACTGGGCCAGCAAACGCGCGAAAGGCACGGTGAGATCGAATCGGAGCGCGATAGGCTCCCCCTCGGGTGTCTCCAGCCGAAAGAGATCCTTGTTCGTTTCTTCGCTGCCGGCCCCCAAGAGCACGTCGAGGTGCTCCAAGGCAGGCGATTCCAAGGGTAGAAAGCCAACCCGCTCAAATACCTCCTCGATCACGCGCATGACTGCCTTGCGGTGGATGAGATCCTCGGGAAGTAGATCCTGGAACCCTTTCAGCGTTCTAGGCTCTACTCGGTTTCGTTTCTTAGACATGGCTGTACCTTTACGTATGCACACGGGGACTCGCAAAGAGAAAATCGATAGCGAGAAGGCAATCGATAGCGACAAAGCAAGTGTACTACACCCCAAAAAGTGAATCAAAGGTTATGCAAAGATCTATATCGTTTCCCCGCGTGAGAGAAAAAAATTGGCGGAAGGAACTTATGGCTCACGGCTGGGTTAGACCGAATTCGATACCCCGCCTCTGCCGCATCATCCGGTCAAGGCTTCCGAGTCACCCTAGCGATCCTGGTATGTCTATCAAGTGCGGTACGTTCGTTTCAAGACCTCAGAAAAAGACCGGGCTTGACCTACCCACAACATCTTGTGGGGACGACCGACACCGCTAATTGCAATAACCAGGAATTCTCCGTGGAGGTTCGGGGTTACGGAGGAGGAGAAAGAAATAAAAGCTGGATTTCCATGATCGGATCGTATATAATCTCTTGACAAAAGAGAGTATTCCGAATCGCATTTGCTTTTTCAGGAAAAGTAGGGCATATTAAATACAGTGCTTCTTCTTGACATCAAGGAGAAAATTTGATATACCCTTGCGGTTTGGCTAACTGACGCGCTTCTTAAAGTGCGTAGATTCTATCCCGGATTTCCCATTTGGAAGAGTCATCTTGAGATCCGCCGGCATCGATT
>JAPYPO010000279.1 GCA_029937645.1 Candidatus Hydrogenedentota bacterium | reverse complement strand
GACCCAGGGTACGCTTCGCGAACCCTGGGCTGAGGAATTTAACGCTTTCAGCGTACACTGCCAAGCTCCTTGTGCGGGCTAAATAGGTACTTTCCCGTTACGTTCTCTGAAGCGGTAATGGCAGAACTGCGCCCTAAATTAAGGTCAGGTTTTATGGATGGGCGTTTTGCCTTCGTTCGACTGCCGTGCCCCGGGTGTGCTTCGGCCTCGATCAACGTAGCCTTGCAGGAGGTTGGTCAGTTCCTCGACGATTTCCGGATGCGCATCCTGGAGGTTGGTTGTTTCGCCAATGTCCTCCTCAAGATTGTAGAGTTGAACCGGCGGCGACGCTTTAGCTTCCGGGGAACCCGGCCTCGGAGCACTCCAACCGCCTGAACCGGGAGACAGCAGCAGCTTCCATTTCCCTTTGCGGATCGAAAAGTGGCCGTTGATGGAGTGGTGTACGGTAGCCTCTCTGAGGGGTTTTTCAAAGGGCTTCGCGAGCAAGGCAGGCAGGATGCTTACGCTGTCTTCGCCGGCATGGCCCGGTAGCCCATACTCGACGATATCAGCGGAGGTCGCCATGAGATCCGTGAGGCAGATGGTTTCGTCGCTTATTGAACCCGGTTCGATACGACCGGGCCATTTCGCGATAAAGGGAATCCGATGGCCGCCCTCAAATAGATCCGCCTTATGCCCTCTGAATACATAACTCGGGTCATGGCCTCGCTCCTCCAGGAAAGAAAAATCCGCGCCCGGCGTGGCCCCGTTGTCGCTGGTCATGATGATGAGCGTATTCTTTTCAAGTCCATTTCGCTTGAGCGCGTCAAGTACCTGGCCGACCGTCCAATCCACTTGCATGACAAAATCGCCCCATTCGTTCAGCCCGCTTTGGCCCTGGAAGTCAGCGCTGGGCGATATGGGCTTGTGCGGCGCGGTCAGCGGGAAGTACAGGAAGAACGGTTCATCCCCCGCCTGCCCGTCGATAAAACCAACCGCCTTTTTCGTTAAGGTTGGCAATACGTCGACATGTTCGAAGTCCGGCGCAATCGCGCCGCTGCGCCAGAAATTCTTGCCGCCCGACGCCGGTATCGTCCTGTCGGGCATCGCCGTTACTCGATTATTCTCGACGTATACATAAGGCGCCATATCCAGCGACGCTGGGACTACGAAGTTGTAATCAAACCCCATCGCCAACGGCCCGCGCGTTATGGGTTTGCTGAAGTCCACGTTTTCCGGGCTCATTGTCCAGGTTTCAACGGGCGCCGCTTCATTGGTAAGGGCCCACTCCCAGCCGAGATGCCACTTCCCCACGCAGCCCGTGCGATAGCCATTTTCCTTTAACATGGAAGCGACCGTCATGCGGTCGGCGGCCATCAGCGACCTTGAAAAGCCGCGCGTAACCCCGCTCTTGAGGCGCGTTCGCCACGCGTACCGGCCGGTCATCACGCCGTAGCGCGTCGGTGTGCAAACGGCCGATCCCGAGTGCGCATCCGTAAAGATCATGCCCGCGCTCGCGAGCGAATCAATGTTCGGGGTTTTGATCTTGCCCTCGGGGTTTAGGCAGGAGAGGTCGCCGTAGCCCAGGTCGTCAGCGAGGATATAGACAATGTTTGGCATGGCCGTCGAAGGCGCGGGTTGCGTTTGGGCGCTGTTCAACTGGTGGGCACACCCGAATACGCCTGACAACACCATGAAAACGCTAGAAACAACCGTCAGCTTCGAAATGGTACGCCTGGGCATAACCTCTCCTCCTGGTCAAAGATTCAGCGGATGGTGTCGCCTATAAATCATACGCGCGCCCTACACACTCCAAGGCGCGCGGTAGGGCCTCGACAGCATGGCGTTGGCTTCGCGGTCGCCTTTGAAACGCTCCTTCTTCGGGTTCCACTTGAGATCGCGGTTGAGCTTCATCGCAATGTTGCCCAGGTGCGCAATGGTGATGGAGCGGTGAGCCGTTTCGGCGGGCGCGATAGTCGCCTCCCGTGAAAAGACGCAGTCCGTGAAATTCCGCGAGTGAGAGTGACTCTCGTAGAGATGGATTTCGTTGGGCCCGATTTCAGATTCAAGGAGTGACTTGGAACTTGCGTCCCAGTCGCCGCGCCTGACCCATACCCAGCCCTCCGTGCCTTCAAAGCGGACGCCCTGTTTGATTTCGTCCGTGGCATTCGAGATGCTGAGGGTCACGCCGTTTTCGTACACGCAATCAAAGTAGTAATTTCTGGCCGTGTTGTAGATGGGGTGGTCGGAGTAGGCCGCGCGCGCGTTGCGAATTTCGATCGGGCCCGTGTCTTCCGTGTCCATACCCCATTGCGCGATATCAGGGTGATGCCCGCCCCAGTCCGTCAATTGTCCGCCCGAATAATCAAAGACCCAACGCCAGTTCGTGTGCGACCGCGCGGGGATGTAGGGCGCTGAGGGCGCGGGGCCGAGCCAGGTTTCATAGTCGAAGCCTTTGGGTATCGGTGCCTCTTCGGTTAAATGACCGACCTTTCCGTAATCGGGTGTGCCACCCGGCAGCCCGCATTTCACGGTCTTCAGTTCGCCGATACGCCCGTTCCGCACCAATTCGCAGACGTGGCGGAAGCGTTGGTTTGAACGTTGTTGGCTTCCGATCTGAACGACGCTCTTATTCTTGCGCACAGCGTCGCTCATCTTTCGGCCTTCGCTGACCGTCAACGAAAAAGGTTTTTCTAGATAGATGTCTTTGCCCGCTTCCGCGGCCATGATGGTCGGCAACGCATGCCAGTGGTCGGGCGTCGAGATGACCACCGCATCAATATCGTCACGCTGAATAAGCTCGCGAAAATCTGAGTATCCATCTATGCCCTTGTAGCCCGGCTGGCCCGTCTTGTCTGAGTAGGTATCCAATGCGATACGCCGCGCGGGTTCGAGTCCACCGCCACTGCCCGCCCAATAGCCCGAATCGCTTTCGCGGTTCACATCGCATAACGCGACCACCTGTACACGGTTGTCGTTAAGAAAGCCGCGCATGTTGGCCGTACCCTTGCCTCCCAAGCCGATGCAGCCCATCACGACGCGTTCGCTTGGCGCGGGGCGTGTGCCGCGGCCCGTCACACACGCGGGAACGATGAGCGGAAACGACGCCATCGCAGCGGTCTTTGCCGTCGTTGCCAGGAAGCTTCGGCGTGTCGATGTTTTCTTCGATTTTGGCGTCGCTGGTTTCTTTTCCATAATGACACTTGTCCTCCGCGTTGCAGCTTCCAGTTAGAAATTATCCGCGCAAATGCGCCGCGTTCTGGCGCTCAATAGTCAATCCTGATTAGAACAGAATATCCGTGCCGATTCAACGGCCAGTCGCGGAGGTCGATATATCGACAGGGCCAGACTGCGAATTGTGACAGTTCCTATGCCTGCTCGTCTTTCGCAGACATTAATTCCGGGCGGGGAGCGCTTCGGTCTCATCAATCCCGCGTTTGCTCAGTCTCCCTGCGCAGGTGCTGTTTAAGCAGGGCTTCTCCAGGGGCGTTGGCGAGTAGGAGAACGTCACGGGAGCCGACAGAGGCTTCGCGTAACACCCGGTACTCGCCCAGCACCGGCGCGACGGGTAGGAGCCAGCGCAGGTCTTCGTCTTTGATGTAGATCACGGATGGCTCGCCGCCCAACGATTCCTCGGAGAGCACATCGAGCGCATGCTTGAGGCCCTCCTGCGCGGCGTCGAGTAGCTCTTGCGGGTAATCGAGGTCTTCCGATGCGGCATGGATGGCCGTGTTGAGAGCCTCCAATTCCTCGCTCGTAATAGAGCCGAGCGAATCGATCGGCACCTCTTCGGCGGCGTCGGAAATTGATTTGCGGAAGGTTACCTGCAGCTCGGCTACGCTGGTACTTTCAAAGCCGTCCGGGCGTTCGAGCGGAACCAACTCGGTCAAGAGCGGCGTGTGGAAGCGCCGCGAATAGAATATATATTCCTCGCGAGAAAACCCGACGGAATACAGGTTAAAGGGAGTTCCTTCGGCGGTCAACCGCGCGACGGGCCCGCAAAATTCACGCGC
This sequence comes from Candidatus Hydrogenedentota bacterium, assembly GCA_029937645.1. Classification (GTDB taxonomy): domain Bacteria; phylum Hydrogenedentota; class Hydrogenedentia; order Hydrogenedentales; genus JAPYPO01. The sequence continues at coordinate 1,658 of JAPYPO010000279.1, read as the reverse complement.
AGATTTATAGGGATTTATCGCGGGGAACACGATGAACGCGACCGCAACGTAAAGAACGGAAATCTGGATTGCGATGACCTTATGCAAGGAAGCTCCGGCGTTCTTGACGACGTCGAACACCGCGTACCCTCCAAAGACGGCCGCAAGCGCGCCCAGCCCGGTCAGGGCGGCAGATTGGGCGTCACTATAATCGGTAAAGCGCAAGACGAACGGCGCAGCGGAAAATAGAAAGAGGAATGCGGCCCAGGCCATCGCTGTGCGTTTACGCCAGGCAACGGGTTCGCGACCGATGAGGTCCAATACGCTCCGCGCAACGAGAATTGCAAGCGCGGGATAGATCGGCAAAAGGTAGAGCGCGCGCTTGCCGATACAGATGCTGAAGAATAAGAGCGCGGGCATGGACCAGGCTAATAGAAACCGGATGGCCTCGCCGTCGCGGCGTTTGCGCCACACGTAGAGAACGGTAAACGGTACAAAAAGTGTCCAAGGCATAAGGTCCAAGGGCAGCGCTTCCACCAGGTAGTACCACGGCGGCTTGGCGTGGCTAACGCCCAGCAGGAAGCGCCCAATCGTTTGGCGAAAGAGGTTGCCGCCAATATCCAGCTGAACGGCTGCCTCGGTTTCGGCGCCCACCGACATGCGGGCGGGTATGAGCCATAAGGCGGTGAAAGCGGCGACAAAAACGAGGCCGTAAACCCAGCGCGTTTTCTTCCGATTTTCCCCGTCTCGCCAGTAGAACGTGATGATTAGCAGCGCCGGAAAGACAATCGCGGGCGGGCCTTTCGCGTAGACACCGAGGCCGATAGCGAGATAAAAGAAAAGGAGAAATAGCATCCGGTGGCCTTGGCGCCATTTCCAGAACATGAGAATCGCGAAGGCCATGCACGCCGTGAGCAGCATGTCGATCTGAGCCGTGCGCGCCTCCCACCAGAAGCGACTGAACGTCGCAAGGATAATTACGGACCACAGCGCGGTCTGCCTGCCGTAGAGACTCGAGGCGAGAAGGTAGGTGCAGACCAAAACGACGAGCGCCGCGAGAACCGACGGGATTCGCGCGCTGGTCTCCGTGACCTCACCGGGAATGATTGACGCGGCGGAAATAGCCCAGAACAGAAGTGGGGGTTTCTCCCGGTAGGGCCGTCCATTCACATGCGGCGCGAGGTAATTCCCTGAGTCCAGCATCTCACGGGAGACTTCGGCGTAACGCGGCTCGTCGGCCGGCCATAGGTCGTAGCCGCCCAGATTGGCGGAGAAGAGAACGGCTGCCACGACAACGAGGCTTGCGATTTGAATGGTTGAGTTCTTCATAGGTAGGCGTTCACGCCGCAGGAGGCGCAACAGAAGGACGCGTCTACGCTCCGACCTCGCTTCGCTTGCGTCATTCCCTTTCTTGCTCTACTTTTTACTTTTTGGACAGGCATGTGGGTTTCTCTGGAACTGCTCCACCCACGGATGCCTTCCTTGTCCGTTTATTTGAACGAGATGCTAGTGGTTTTGTTCATAATCAACCCGACTTATATTGTCATTGCGAGCGAAGCGAAGCAATCTCTTTTGGCAGGCGGACATATGTTGAAGAGATTACCACTTCGCTCCCCGTTTAAGGACGCCTCTCTTATCCGAGCAACCTCTCGGGAGGGCGAGCGTACCCGCGAGCCGTA
>JAPYPO010000812.1 GCA_029937645.1 Candidatus Hydrogenedentota bacterium | reverse complement strand
ATCGCATGAGGCCGCAAGCGCCGTCATACCAAACGCCTTCGGTGTTGCGATCATAGCGGAAGATGACCATTGTCCCTTGGCGGGCGAGAATGCGCCCACGGGGCCGCGCGAAGTTAAACACGGCGCCTTGGGTAGCGCACTTGTCGTCGGTCACATCCCGCGGCCGCACGCGCGCCAGAGCGGCCCTTGGGCTTGCCACCACATACTGGCGAACAGGCAATTGCAGGGCATCGGGGCCGGAGTCCCGTATTCCCAGCGCACCGTTAATGACCTGCTGGATGTCGGTTGGACCTACAATGCCGTCGCGATCCACATCGACATTGATATCCCAGAGATCGAGGTCTTGCGCAGAGGTTGTCAAGGACAGCGCAACGCATGCGATCAAGCAATAGGTATAGCGCACTGCAAATTTTTTTGTGTTCATGATTCTTTCCTCCATTGTGCGTATCGCGTTCGTAAAATAGAAACCAGATTAAAAGCGGGATTCGCCTGGATGGGTTGGGACAGTCGTTCATCCACATAACGCTAAGATAGCCGCCACCAACCACCCAGACTACGCGCAAGGCGGCGGCGCGTTCGGCATGAGCGTATAGAGGTATCGCTCCGTCTTGGTAAGAATGGGAATGTGTTCTTTAGGACTCGACTGCGATTGGGAAGCCTGGTTCTCGTCCCAAAGTACGTCGAGAAACGTGGCATAAAGAGTTGGAAGGCGTAACCGTGGGAGGGTCGGCACGGCGCCTTCGGGGATACCTTCACTGGGCACCTGGTCTACAGGCCTCTGGGTTTCCGAGGCTTCGACGAGGATGAATTGCAAGTCGAGAATATCGACGCGGCCATCCTCATTAACATCGGCTAAACGATCTTGCGAGTCTCCGTCCAATACTTCTGTAATCACCGCCTGCAAGTCGCGAACATCGATTGGCTCACCGACTACGCTAGCGCCGGATTCCGGATGCTCGGCGCTCGGTGGAATCGTGCCGCCGACTAGCAGCAAAGCTACGATTCCGTATGTCAAGAACATGTGGCGTCTCAAGAGAGCACCTCGAAAGAAACAGGCTTCCTAACGTGCAAAAGGACGCCGAGAACGAATAACGCCAGAATAAGATCGCCTACAGCAGACGAAGACGGGGCAAATGAATTACTCAAACTACTAGCGCTGCACCCAAGTGGATTCCCACCCTCTCCTTCTCCTTCTCCTTCTCCTTCTCCTTCTCCTTCTCCTTCTCCTTCTC
>JAPYPO010000278.1 GCA_029937645.1 Candidatus Hydrogenedentota bacterium | reverse complement strand
GCGCGTGGTGGGAGACGACTATCCATACAAAGCACGATTCAACGAGCCCGGTCATGCGGCGTTCGCCACGCCCGGCATTACTGGAGGCTAGAAGGAAGAAGTTTCCAGAGTGGAACACATCTCGGCGATGATGGCCAAAGGCATGACCGACGAGGAAATCGCCGAATACATCAAGTCGCTAGGTGAAGGCGGCAAAAAGGCAAAAAGCAATTGAATGAATATGCTGTGCAGGCCTTATGCACACAGGCTCGTGAAAACAACGAAAGATTGGTGTAACTCGTAATGAGGAATAGACTTCTGAAACCCACCCTAATCGGGCTGGTTCTGCTCGGCTTAAGCGCGCTGGGGTACTACGCCTACACGATAGCAACGCGGGTGGAACTTGATCTCAGTCCGCTCGAACCCTACGCGGAAACGGAGAGCATCGAGGCGTTGATCGGGCGCATTCAGGCGATTGATCCCCCTGAGGAGGGTTTCCGTTTTGTGGCGTTAGGGGACACACGTTCGTTTTACCACCGAGCGCTGAACGTACTGTCCCGTGCGGCAGAGGAGTCGCCCGCGTTTATGCTGAGCAACGGCGACATTGTTCGGAAGGGGACGGTTAAGGAGTACATCGACCATCATCTCAAGTTGATGGAAGCGATTGCGCCGATTCCTTTTATCGTTGCGCCGGGCAATCATGAGCGGGGACCGAACCGTGATTTCGCGGCTTTCAAGGCGCTGTATGGCGATGTCCGTTTTAGTTTCGACTACGGCAATGCGCGCTTCGTCGGGATTAATAATGGAGATCGAACGAAGATGGGTGGGGACGACCTGCGGTATCTTGAAACGGAGTTGTCGAAGCCCGGTGTGACTTACCGGTTTGTCGTCTTCCATTCGCCACCGGAGTTTTTGGAATCAGCTGTGGAATCAGAAGGGTCGCGCGGGTTTTCCTGGAACGCGAAACGCTTTCACCGGTTGATGCAGGACCAAGCGGTCGATCATGTTTTCGCGGGCCATGTGCATGGGTTCGCTTCGGAGGTTATCGACGGAGTGCGGTATACAATTACGGGCGGCGGTGGCGCGAATTTGACTGCGGCGTTGGGGGACGAGGGCGCGGTCCACCATTTTCTTTTGATCCATGTATCGCCCGATGGAATCCGCAATGAGGTGGTTAAGTTCGTGGATAACGAGTGGAGTCGCGAAGACTTTTGAGGCAGACTGCGAAAATTATTCGCCTGTAATGATGGCATAGGATAGAGCGCTCCGTTACAAGAAGGTCAACCGCGGGAGGTGCGAACTGGGTGTTGTTTTCGGAACGATACGGCCGTCTGCGGGATGGGGATGTGTCGTCTGCGCGGGAGCGGCCTGAGGGTGTTCCCGAGAGCGTGCTTCAGTGTATATGGTATGACCAACTTTTCGCAGGCGAGAATTTGCGAACGGATGATGGGCACCGAGTCGAGGTGGTCTCGCCGGGGTGGTGGAATCATGGCGAGGGACCGGATTTCAGGGGAGCGCAGATTCGCTTCAACGGGCAGCTCCGCTCGTGCGATGTTGAGATCCATTTGAGTCATTCCGATTGGAAGGCGCACGGCCACCATCTGGATCACCGCTACGATGAGGTGCGATTAAATGTGGTGTATGAGACTGACGCGCCTGCTGTGCCCATCGTGAATTCGCTGGGGCATGTGGTTTCGAGCCTCATGTTACGGCCCCATATCGAGGAGGATATTCACGCAATTCACGACCGGATTGTGATCGATGATTTTCCCTATCAGGTGGAAGGGAGTTATGGGAAGTGCGCGGCCTTCTGCGATGGGGGTCACCCGGAAGCGGTGGGCGAGTTTGTCTTGTTGGCGGGAGAGTGGCGGATGTTGGCGAAGGCCCGGGCGATACGGGAGCGGATGGAGCGGCAGGGGAAGGATCAGGCCCTCTATGAGGCGCTGTTGAGCGCCTGCGGTTTCAGTAAATTTAAGTTTCATTTTCAGGCGATCGCGCGGCAGTTACCCTACGAACGGGCACGGCAGCTTGGCACGGAGGACGGGATGCTCCTGGAGACTGCGTTCCTGCAGATCGCGGGATTGTTTCCGAACGAGCTGCCGACGGGTACGACGGCGGTTCCACATTTCGCTCGGCTTAGGGCGTTGCGCCGGGACCGGTTGGAGGGGCTGCGCTCGTTGCCGCTGGAATGGAATCGGGTGGGGGTGCGTCCCAACAACAATCCGGAGCGGCGGTTGGCGGGCGCGGCGCGCTTTGTGGCACGCACGGCGCAGCGCGGCCTATTCGACACGTTGGAAGATTGTTGGAAGGAGGATCTGAAGCCTCTCGAACGGCGGCGGCGCTTCGAGGAACTCTTTCCCGGCGCGATGGGGTTTTGGGCAAGTCATTGCACGTGGACGGGCAAGAATATGACGACGCCATCGGCGACCTTGGGTCCAGGACGGGTTCGCTCGATTATCGGCAACGTGTTTGCGCCCGCCGCGCTGGCGGATGCGCGTTCGCGCAAGGATCGATCGCGGGAAGAACGGATCTATGATTTCTTCGAGGCCTTGCCGAAGGAGCCGGAAAATAAGATTCAGAAGATTATGTTGCCGCGGCTGTTTGGAGAATCCAAGCCGCCTAAGTTGACCTTTCGCTTGCAGCAAGGATTGCTGCAGACGCATCAGGATTGGTGCGAACCGAATCCCTCTTGTCAGAATTGCCGGGTGATGGGCTATCTCCATGGGGCGCAGCGTTGCACGCGCTAATCGATGATGGGTTTCTTGAGCGCCGTGACGATAGCCTGATGATCTTGCCGCTCGGCCGTGTGTTTATCCAAAAGATCGCAATGGTATTTGACGCCTAGCTGCGCAATTCTGCACAGCCGACTCAGTACTCACGCGCGCCGCGAACCCGTGCGCCAATCGCGTTGCCGCGCGTACGGGTGTTTGGTATGGTATCCAACGTGTATGGCGAAAATCATTGCGGGAAAATGAATTATGCAGCGGATATGGTTGGATACCCCCCTCGTGAGCACCATGCTTCGAGAGATGGGCAAGGCCTTTTTGGCGGTACAGGGGTGGCGCATCGAAGGCTCGATTGACGATCTGAATAAGGGCGTCATGATCGCCGCGCCTCACACGAGCAACTGGGATTTCGTGTATACGATGGCGATGTTTTTCTCGCAGGAATCGCGCATCCGATGGATGGGCAAGAAAGAGATGTTTCGCTTTCCCTTCGGCGGATTCATGCGGTGGCTCGGAGGGATTCCGGTAGACCGGGCGAATGCCTTTCATGTGGCGCGGGATGCGGTGGCGGCGATTCGCGAGAACGATCACATGATTATTCTCGTTCCACCCGAAGGCACACGGGCAAAGGTGAAGGAATGGAAGCTGGGTTTTTACTTAATCGCGAAGCGGGCGAACGTTCCGTTCGTGATGGGGTATCTGGATTTCAAGCGGAAATTGGGAGGGTACGGGCCACGCCTCGTTCCTTCCGGCGACAACAAGTCGGACATGGCGGAACTCCAGGCCTTTTACGATACGATTACCGGAAAGCGTCCGGAGAAAACCAGCCCAGTGGTTGCGCTGAAGGACGATGGGGAGGCGGACGTGTAGCCGTTCTTACGGCTCTTTCACAATCCGCTTGGCCAACTCTCGTGAGAATTACTCGGCGGCTGAGCCCAATAAATCTACTCTGAGCGCGTACCCCGTTTCATCTCTTGGACACGGGCGGTTCGCCCCTTGGTTGCCAGGCGCAGCACTCCTCGAAAGGTGCGGGGAAGTAACCGGTGCATGAGTACTGCGAGTCTTCCGTGGCCAGTGATGACGAGTTCGGGTTTTCTGCGATGAACAGCACGAACAATCTGCCGCGCCGCCTTTTCCGTTGGCATGACGAGCCACGCTGGCGCTGGGTCGTTTTCCCCCGTGTGGTGAATGCCTTCGTTGTCCACGCCGCGAAACTCGCTGACCACGAAGCCGGGGCTGACGCATGTGACGGAGACTCCGTCGTCCGCGAGTTCGTAGTAGATGGATTCGGCCAGGCCGCACAGGGCAAACTTGCTCGCGCTGTAGGCGGCGCTGGTTGGCGTGCCGATGTGGCCCGACACGCTGGAAATGAACACGAGGCGTCCGTTGGACGCGACGAGGTGCGGGAGCGCGGCGTAGGCCGTGTCGATGGCGCCGAAGACGTTGGTCTCGAATTGCCTTCGGAAGTCGACTGTTTCGAGGGATTGGAATGCGCCGCTGACGCCAAAACCCGCGTTCGCAACCACCACGTCGATAGCGCCGAACGTCTCCACGGTAGTCGCTACCGCCGCGTCGATGGTCGAGCGGTCGGTTACGTCACAGGCAAGCGTTAGAGCCTCCCCCCCACTCTCACGGATGGCCTTCCCTATGGCTTCGAGTTTGTCTTCACGCCGCGCAGCCAACGCAACGCGCGCACCTTCGCTGGCAAACGCGAAGGCCATGGCCGCGCCAATCCCCGAGGAGGCGCCCGTGATGAAGACTGTTTTATTTCCAAATTTTTTCATAAGGAAATGGCTGCCGCGATCAGGGGGCGAAACTCGACCTTGCCTGTGTTCCCCAGTGGCCGTCCTTCAGCGTCACGATGTAGAGCGAATCATAGGTCGATATCTTTTTGTTGCTGGCATCGAAGCGCGAGAAGGTCACGGCGATATGCACCTTGTTGTGAGTCGACTGAACGACTTTTCGCGAATCCCATTGGCTGTGATCCCAGCCGTAGCGTTCGGCGAAGGATTCAAAGTCGAAGGCCTCGACGAATTCCTGCGCGTTTTCGTATACGCGCACCGTATCGCCCGCGAGGCGCACATGCGGAAAATTCAATGTGGCGGCCCAGGCCACTTCGTCCCGCGCGTTAAACGCGGCCATGAATTCATCCAGCGCCTTCAGGCCCGCCGCGGCGCGATCCTTTTCCTGCGCAGCGAGGGTTCCGACACCGCTCAAGACGGTTACTAGAAGGATCAAGGTGCCCAAGATTGGTTTCATAGCGCGATCTCCTCGGTCGGATTGTAGGGTTTGGCCCATGCGGGCGGGAGCGATGCACCGACATACGATCAAGCTCCGAAATAGATACTATCACGGGGCTTTTTCGCAAGGAAATCTTGCATCATCAGTATGCCAGAGGCTCTGCCGTTCGGAGGCGCGTATATGACAAACCCTCAGGATGAGAAGAGATCGGCAAGAAACTACTCTGTACGCTGCCATTGCGAGTCAGAACCCGCTTCGCGGGATATTGCTGGAGGAACACCCCGGGAGGGCGAGAGGTTGCTCGGATAGGAGAGGCGTCCTTAACAGTCAGAAGACATTTGGTCGATATAAGTTCGCCCGATTTGCTTTCGGCTTCGCCACGCTGGTCTTATTAGGGGAGACTATGTGGGAAATTTCGGACGCAGGGGCAATTGATGATCGACGGGTGGGGCGCAAAATGAAAACGTTAGGGTTGGCGCTATGACTTTGCGAGTGGGAAGCGACACACTGAAACTGTGGCTCGTCCTGGATGTGTTGGCCCTCGCCGTGTATGAATCGTGGCGTGGCGCGCGCTGGTACGAGTCAAACTATGAAGATCCGCTAACGCCCGCGATTGAGGGGGGTGATTATGAAAACGCTCGGCGTCTGGTTGAGATGGGCGCCGATTGTAAACGGCGGAGTAAAAGTGCAGCGGGTGGCGGTGTAAAAGTGTAGCACCT
>JAPYPO010000277.1 GCA_029937645.1 Candidatus Hydrogenedentota bacterium | reverse complement strand
TCCCTTGGTGAAAACCTCTATTGGAAATATGAGCAGGTTCTAAAAAAATGGCAGAGTCGAATGGGCGAAGTGTTGGTGCTAAATGGATCAATATTTGCAGTCCGTCGCGAGCTGTTTAGACCGCTTCATCCAAAAATCGCCAACGACTTTCAGATTCCGGTAGCGGTAGCCAATCAGAACTTCGCCATCATTTATCAACCGGAAGCGGTGGCCACTGAAAAAGTTGCAGAAAGTGCGCGTGATGAATTTGGGCGAAAAGCTAGAATTATTGCTCGTGGCTACGAGGGTTTTTTCCATTGTTTCATGGATTTTCGGGGGATGCGCTTGTTTCAGTTTATCTCGCAGAAGTTTCTACGATGGAACGTCTGGATGGCGATGGTCCTCATGTTCGCCACGAACCTCTTTCTTTTGCACAACGCTTTCTTCCGGTTCGTGTTTGTCGCCCAACTGGTTTTCTATGCCTTCGCGTGTGCGGGGCCGCTCCTCAATCGGGTTAGAATCCCCGGGGTAGGCATTCCGTACTATTTCTGCATTGTTAACCTGGGGGCCTTTGTCGGATTATTGCGCTTCATTTCGCGTAAACAAAAAGCGAACTGGGAACCACCAGTTTCTGCGCGATAGCATTGCGCATCCGGGGCCCAATCCAGAGCAATCGCATATTTGACCTCGCTATCCGTCATCTGTACGCTTATTTGGGTTGAGCCCTGTTTATTGGTTAAAATTCTGGATTAAACGGGCCGATAGGCAACGTTTGGTGTTGTAGCTGTATGCAGAGAATTAGGGAGCTCTTGGATTCATGGGTAGTTCTACGTCCAATGGACGGGTCAAGATAGATTTCGAGGCGGATTTTGCGGTGGCGACAGCCGCGCGAAAACCTGAGATTATACTGCCGCGGCAAGTTCCACGTCAGGTCTACCGCCCTGCCCAGTCCAATATTCCCGACGATAAGCATGTCCGGAATCACCTGAAGGAAATTGCCCAGGAGCATGTGGACAGCGCGGGCGTTGTCCCGCCGCTCACGATGGACGAGCTTCGGGATCATACGGCCGCCGTATTGGGAAAAGCCGGGCTCGATATTCGCTTTTCCGACTACACGGCGGTGCTTGTGAGCAACGCGGCTTGGCGCGATACCGTTGCGCAGGTCCCCTACGACCGCCGTCTTTTGCTCGTTCCCAAGTGTCTGCGCGTCGAGGAAAAATGCCCCGCGCCCTTCGACGAGTTTGGCCTTCTCTGCAAAGAATGCGGGCTCTGCTCCCTTCAGGATCTTACCGTCGAAGCGGATCGCCTCGGTTACGCGGTCCTCGTCGCGGAAGGCTCCGCCATTGTGCGTCAGATGATCGAGACGGGCAAGATCGAGGTCGTCGTCGGCGTCAGTTGCCTCAACGTCCTGGAGAAATGTTTCCCGCACATGGAGGCGGCCGCGATTCCGTCCGTCGCCATTCCGTTATTGCAAGACGACTGCGTCGGCACGACGGTGGATCTCGATTGGGTGTGGGACGTTATCCATCTCAGCTCCGATGACAAGACCTACCGGCTCGACCTCGACGGACTCAAGCAGGACGTCCAGTCCTGGTTCACGCGCGAGAGCCTCGCAGAACTCGCGGGAGATCCCATCACCGAAACCGACGAGATCGCCTACGCCTGGCTCACGAAAGATGGTAAACGGTGGCGCCCCTATCTCGCGGCATGCTCCTACTTGGCGCTTCAAAGCGATTCCCATGAGGAACCGCCGCCACCGTCTACGAATCTGAAGAAGCTTGCCATTGCCGTCGAATGTTTTCACAAGGCGTCGTTGGTTCACGACGACATTGAGGACGGCGACGATACCCGGTACGGCCAAGCGACGCTCCACATGGAGCAGGGAATTCCTATCGCCCTGAATGTGGGAGATTATCTCCTGGGTTTGGGCTACCGCCTGATTGCCGAACTGGATATTGATCCCAAGGTATGCACGGAAATGTTGCGCTTGGCCTCCGCGTCCCACTTGACGCTGTGCCAGGGGCAGGGCACCGAGCTTTCCTGGTCGAGACGGCGCAGCGTGCTTACTTCCCTCCAGATATTGGATATTTTCCGCCAGAAGACCGCGCCGGCTTTCGAAGTCGCGCTACGCCTCGGCGCCTGTTTGGCCGGCGCGGACGGGGCCACGCACGACGTCATCCAGAAATACAGCGAGTCGTTGGGGATTGCGTACCAGATTCGCGACGACCTGGAGGATCATACGGCAGACGGGGACACGAACGATTTGGAGAATCTGCGCCCATCGCTTATTCTTGCTATCGCCCATAAGCGCGCCGCTGCCGGAGAGGAGACGGACCTTATCGCGTCGCTCTGGACGGGTGAGATCGCCTACGCGGAGGCCGCCGATGAAGTCCGGCGTATTCTCGAAGCACGCGGCGTGACGGACAAGGCGAACGACTTACTCGAAGCCTATAAAGAAGAGGCGACCCAATCGCTTCGGTACCTAACCAACGCGACCCTCAAGGGCTTGTTGCGCCGAGTGGTTGGCAAGATATTTAGCGAGCAACTAATTGAGGGTTACTGCAGTGAGTTTGAGGCTCGAAATGCTGCAAGTCGCACGGCTGGCACCCACACTTCTTGAGGAAGCCACCGACAGCGTCGTCGAGTTCCTGCAGTCCCAAATCCACCCGAACGGAGGCATGAAAGATCGTTCGGGTGAGAGCGACCTGTACTACACCGTCTTTGGCCTCGAAGGCCTCATCGCCTTGCAATCCTCCTTCCCCGAAGACGACATCCGCGCATACTTACTACGTTTCGGCGACGGTGAGCAACTCGATTTCGTCCATCGCTCCTGCCTTGCCCGCTGTTGGGCATGTATAGGCGGGCAAGGGCTTACGCAGGAATCAGCGAAAACTCTCGTCAGCCGAATCGAGGAATGCCGCAGCGCCGACGGGGGGTACGCGGCGGAGCCTGGGTCGGAGTCGGGCACGTTGTATCACAGCTTTCTCGCGTTGGGCGCGTACCAAGATCTGGGCCTGGAGTTGCCGAATCCCATGGCGATCCTTGCTTCGGCGGAGGCGCTCCGAACGAAGGACGGCGCCTACGCGAATATGGCAGGGATGCCCATCGGGACGACGCCGTCGACCGCTGCGGCTATCACGTTACTCCGGCAACTCGACCAGCCGGTTTCTTCGGAGGCGACCGACTGGCTTCTGGCGCACACCCATCCCGAGGGCGGATTCGCCGCGATTCCGGGGCTTCCCATGCCCGATCTTCTTTCCACGGCCACCTGTCTTCATGCCCTTTCAGGAATGAAGATTTCCTTCGAGCACCTCAAGGAGCCGTGCCTGGATTTTGTGGATACCCTATGGACCGGCAAGGCCTTCTGCGGAAGCTGGGAAGACGAGGAACAGGACTGCGAGTACACGTACTACGCGCTGTTAGCCCTCGGGCATCTGAGCCTATAAGAACGATGCCATCACCGATAAACGAAATAGAGCGATCGCTCATAAAAGCCCGCAAGCTGCTCCTCGCCTCCCGCAACTCGGCAGGACATTGGACCGGCGAGCTTTCATCCAGCGCGCTGTCCACCGCCACTGCCTTGTGCGCGCTAACACTGGTCGTGCGCGAGGGCGGCAACCTCACCAACGGCGAGGCGCTACTTGAGCGCGGGCGTCGATGGCTCATCGGGCATCAAAACGATGACGGCGGCTGGGGTGATACAACCGACAGCCCCACGAACATTAGTACAACGACGTTGTGCTGGGCCGCGCTGAGCATGGGAGCGGCGGATGGCGACGGAGCCACGGCCCTCCGAATGGCCGAGGACTGGCTTCGCAATAATGTTGGTGAGTTAACTCCGAACGCCATCGCGGAAACCATCTGCGAACGCTACGGCATTGACCGCACCTTCTCGATCCCCATTCTAACCCTATGCGCGATCTCGGGAAGGTTTGGTGCCGGAAGAAACGCGTGGCGAGAAATCCCAAGGCTTCCCTTCGAGTTGGGCGCCATTCCGCGGACTTGGTACAGCCGACTCGGACTGCCCGTCGTGAGCTACGCGCTTCCTGCGCTCATCGCTATCGGTATGGCCCAGCACCACCACAACCCGACGCGCAATCCGTTACTTCGGATTCTTAGGAACGGGACGCGCCGTAAGACGTTGCGTGTGCTTCGTGAAATTCAGCCGGAGTCCGGCGGATTTCTGGAGGCCGCTCCCCTGACCAGTTTTGTCGCCATGAATTTGCTCCAATGTCAACCCGTGGACCATCCCGTCATCCGGAAATGCGTCGAATTCCTGGTCAATACGGCACGTGAGGATGGAAGCTGGCCCATTGATACGAATCTCAGCCTCTGGGTGACGACGTTATCGATCAAGGCGCTGGCTGGCGGCGGTCAGATAGACGATGCTCTCTCCGGTCCTGATCGCGAAATGCTGCTACGGTGGATTCTCGACATGCAGACCAAGACCAAGCACGCGTATACGCTTGCGGCGCCCGGCGGTTGGGCATGGACGGACCTTTCCGGCGGTGTGCCGGACGGGGACGACACGCCCGGCGCTCTGCTGGCATTGCATCATCTCGCATCTGGAAACGGAAAAATACTCGGGCCAGAAATCCGCGTGAGCGCCGAAGCGGGCGTCTCGTGGCTGGTCGACTTGCAAAATCGCGACGGGGGAATCCCAACGTTCTGCCGGGGTTGGGGTAAGCTTCCCTTCGACGAAAGCAGCCCGGACCTGACGGCCCACGCGCTGCGGGCCTGGCTGATCTGGCGAGACGAATTGGACAGTAGTCTCGGCAAGAAAGTGGACGCAGCAGCGCATCGCGCCATCCGATATCTTGTCGCGGCGCAGCACGACGACGGAAGCTGGATTCCTCTTTGGTTCGGCAATCAGGCGGAAGCGAAGCAGCAAAACCCTCTCTATGGAACGACCCACGCGCTTCGGATTCCGGATTTTCCATCCGCGTGGCACGGAGCAGGCCATGAAGCGAGTTGGTCGAGCGCGCGCGACAAGGCCACTCGCTGGTTGTTGGCGGCGCAGAACTCCAACGGTGGTTGGGGCGGCGCGCCAGGACTCGACCCCACCATCGAAGAGACCGCTCACGCCGTTGATACCCTGGCGGTTTTGCTGGATTCGCCCTCGAACTGTGTCGAATCCGAGCGCCTGCGTCTGGAAGAGGCGATCCGCCTTGGGTGCGGCTGGCTCATCACGAATACCGACGGCGGAACGCGTTTCGATCCAGCGCCTATCGGGCTCTATTTCGCCAATCTCTGGTACCATGAGCAATTGTATCCGCTGATATTCACCGTCTCCGCGCTGACGCGTGCGCGCCGCCACATTTCCGACCCGACCGGGCCCGAGAGATTTTCATGAACCCCATATACCTCGACCATGCTGCGACAACCCCCCTGGATCCGCGTGTTCTGGAGGCGATGATCCCGTTTTTTTCGGAGCACTTCGGAAACGCAGCGAGCCGCAATCACAGCATGGGCCACTATGCAAAAGAGGCCGTCGAGAACGCGCGCGAGGAAGTCGCCCGAACGCTTGGCGCCGACCCGAGAGAAATCATCTGGACGAGCGGCGCCACCGAGTCAAATAACCTCGCGCTAAAGGGGGTGGCAGCCTCCTCGTATTACAAAGCGCGCGGGAACCATATGGTGACGGTGACCACGGAACACAAGGCTGTGCTGGACCCCTGCGAAGCTCTTGAAG
>JAPYPO010000004.1 GCA_029937645.1 Candidatus Hydrogenedentota bacterium | reverse complement strand
ACACCTAGATCAGGAAATCCTAGGATATAGCACAATTAGATGCGTTTGCCCTGACCACGTAACCTTGAAACAAGTATCGTCATGCGCTACATTGGCCGAATTGCCCCAACTTGGCGGACTCCAGGATGGGGACGAACCGAGCGGAGCTGCGGGGACGGATTCCGTATTCTTGCGTCTTCGCTCCGAAAGCCTAAGGGAGCGCGGGCGTCTCGCCCGCAGTAAATGGCGGGCAAGATGCCCGCCCTCCCCTTACTTGATGCCTTTGAGGATAATTCGAAAACATGAGGAGTACGGTATGAATCAAGAGATGCCTAGACTGAAAAATGACGCGGTGACGCCGGTTCTGTTTCTGTTGGCCACGTCTTTCCTCGCCGTTAATGTGACATTCGCCCAAACGTACGATGTTACGCGCCTCAACGGTGGGGCCCCGATCATGACGGAAGAAACGTTTACGGCGCTCGGCGCATCGGAGCGAGAAGGCCAGAACATGAACGGCCCCTCGGTCATCCGGATCCCGAAGTGGATCCCGTCGGCGAAGCGGGCGGCCCGGAACGCCGAGTATTACATGTACTTCGCGCATCATGCGGGCGACTACATCCGTATGGCTTGGGCCGAAAAAGTCGAAGGGCCATGGCATCTGTATCGAGTCGGGCAGGATGTGGAAGTCGGCACGCGCGGCGTGCTCGACCTTGGGCCCACGGATGCGCCACGGCTATCGGAAGATTTCCAGCTGAGGAGCCATGTCTCTTCGCCCAATATCCATATCGACGAAGAGAATCGCCGCATCGCCATGTATTTTCATGCGGGCTCCTACTACAAGGGAGAGCGGCTTCCGCAGTACACATTCCTCGCGCACTCGGACACGGGCCTGGATTTCAATAGCGGAGTCATCCCGGCCCGCCTCGGTGGGGGCTATCCCCGCGTGTTTGAGCACAACGGAAAATTGTATGCCTTCGGATTCGGAGGCAGGTTGTACCAGGCTCCGTCCGCGAGCAATCCGGTATTGTTACCGCCGAACCAGGGCCCGGAAGAACCGAGATGGCCCAGCGTGAGCAGCCCCTTCGACGATGCCTTCGCCGCCGCCCGGGTCAAGACGAAAGTACGCCACGTCGGGGTGTTCCGGCGTGGCGATACGCTGGAGGTCTTCTTTACCGCTATTAACCAAACACCCGAACGCATCCAACTTGTGAAAATCGGCCCGGGCGTCACCGATGTGGCTCAATGGACCCCGAGCCTTCCGGCGGAGGAAATTCTTCGTGCCGAGCAGGACTGGGAAGGCGCAGACCTCCCGGTAACCACATCCGAAGGGGGACCCGCGCCGGAAAACCTCAACCAAATTCGAGATCCGCACGTTTTCGAGAACTCGAATGGATCCCTGTACCTATTTTATGTGGGGCGGGGAGAGGATGCGTTGGGCCTCGCGCGATTGACGCCGCGAGACTGAATCCCTACCTTAATGAATACGCTGACAAGGCCGCCTGAACTGCGGCCACGCCCCCCTCGTGGTCGAGGCCAGCGCAGTTGACGGTGATGTCCGCGTATTTTTTGTACAAGGGCATGCGCTCGTCGTAGAGCTCGTCGAAGGATTGGCCAGGGGCCAGCGCAATTCCGCGCGAGTCCATGTTCGTGATCCGTCGCCGCAATTCATCAAGCGGCAATTCGAGATGAACGGCGATGCCTTCATTCTTCAGAAAGTGCATGGACCGCTCTCTAAGCGGTACGCTGCCACCGGTCGAGACCACCGCTTCGCCGACTTGGATGCCCGCGATACACGTCTCTTCAATCGCAAGAAATGCATCCAAGCCTTTCGAGTTAATAAGATCTTGCAAGCGCATACCCTGAACGGCCTGGATAATCAGATCGGTGTCGATAAACGGTCGAGAAAGGGCCTTGGCGAGAAGTACGCCGACGGTACTTTTTCCGGAGCCGGGCATTCCAATGAGAACGATCCCGCGCTTTTGATCGGGTTCCTGGCCGAACAGCTTATCGTCGCTCATCGCACCTCCCTATCCCTACCCATCCAATCGGGCGAGCACCTTGTCACCAAAGGCACGGGTGGAAATGGGGTCCAGTTTTCCTTCCGGATCGCGCAGATCGGCCGTAGTAAAACCTTCGCCGAATACGCCGCGCATGGCACCCCAGAGTTGCTGGGCTTCGTCTTCCATGCCGCAACTTTTTTCGAGCATAAGCGCCACGCTCCCGATCATCGAATAAGGGTTCGCGATGCCTTTCCCCGCGATGTCGGGCGCGGAGCCGTGCGAGGGCTCGTAGTAGGAGGCGTCCGTTCCGATGCAGGCAGAGGGCATGAGCCCGAGCGAACCCAGGATGCCTCCGGCTAAATCGCTAAGGATGTCGCCGAACATGTTTTCCATGACCATGACATCGAATTGGCGTGGGTTGAGCACAAGGGCCGTCGCCGCGGCGTCCACAATGACATGGCGCACCTCCACCTCGGGATACTCCGGCGCCACCTCGTCGAGGATCTCGTTCCACATGACGCTCGAAATGAGGACGTTGCTCTTGTGAATATTGTGCAGCACTTTCTTGCGTTTCATAGCCTCGTCAAAGCCGACGCGTAGGATGCGGCAAATCTGGTCCTCGTCGTAATCCAGCGTTTCGCGCACATAGCGTTTGCCATTTCGCTCGCCCCGCTCTTTCTCGCCAAAATACAGCCCACCTACCAGCTCGCGAATCATCATGATGTCGATGCCGCCCTCCACCACATGCGGCTTGAGCGGCGAAAAGTGAGCCAGCTCCGGCGGCAGATATACCGGCCGGAAATTCGCGTAGGTGTTGTAGCGGCGGCGCATGGGCAGCAAGGCGCCGCGCTCCGGCTGCTTATCGACGGGGATCTTTTTTGATTCTTCAAAGCTGAGCCCGATAGGCCCTTTGAGGATGGCGTCGGCGTTATCGCAGATGGCCTTTGTTTCCTCGGGGAAGGCGTCGCCCGTATCAAAGTAGGCCTTGCCGCCGAAGGGCGCATGTTGCACCTCGAATTCGACATCCGACTTCGATTCGATCGCGCGCAGCACATCGAGCGCGACCGCCATAATTTCCGGGCCGATGCCGTCGCCTTCCAGCACGGCGATAACAAATTTTTTAGACATAGTGACCTACTTTCTTGTTGGCGCTTATTTCAGGAAATGGAGTGGCAGCGAGCCTATCCAAAGTCTCCACCGTCTCGTTACAAGATCCGATGAGATAACCGGGCAAGATCGCGAATGGAATTGCCCCGCTACAAATTCGCGCGGTACAACTCCAACATCCTGGCCCAGGTGTCCTTCGCGTGTTCCGCGTGATACACCTCGGTGCGTGTGTCGTTGAAGAACGCGTGATCCGCGCCGTCGTAAATGTGAATCTCTATATTCTTGCCCGCGTCTTTGAGCGTCTTTTCCAATTCGCGCGCGACTTCCGGGGTGACCATGCCATCGTTTTCGGCGAAGAAGCCCAAGACCGGCGCGTTGAGGCTGGGGATGTCAGGCTTCACTTCGGGGTGGATGCCGTAGTAGATCACACAGGCGCCCACCTTCGGATTTGCGCAGGCGGCGTAGAGCGAAAGTTGCCCGCCCATGCAGAAGCCCACCGTGCCCACGGTATCGCTCGTGCAGGCGTCCAGACTCAGCAGATGGGTGATGGCACCCTGAAGATCTTTTTCAGTCTCAGCAATCTTGAGCGCCATCATGAGCTTGCCCGCGTCGTCGGGGCTCGTGGTTGATTCCCCGTGGTAGAGGTCGGGTGCCAGGGCAACGAAGCCCTCTGCGGCAAAGCGATCGGCTACATCCTTGATGTGATCAACCAAACCCCACCATTCCTGAAGGACGATGACGCCTGGGCCGCTGCCCGATTCCGGTGTGGCCAAGTAGCCTTGACAGGTGCCGCCGTTGCTTGAAAATTCCACCATTGTGCCAGCCATAATCCCCATTCCTTTATCGTTGTCGATTGTTGATCGGCTCTTGGTTCAGCCGGGCAGTACGCCGTGAATGAAAAGAGGTTACGAGTTTACACACTCGCCACGCCCAATCCAATACCCTGGCGAGAATCGCTCGAAGGACCCGGTTATTGAGCTGGAGCTTTGTGCTACGATAGCGGTTCGATCACGGCGAGGCCATGGGAGCGCCACTGTGCCGAAGCCGCTACGGCGGAAGGAGCGGGTATGGACGTGGGTACCGATTCGTCATTTTTGGACGGAGTCTACAAGTCATTCGACCGGGCAATTGCTACGATGAGCTTGCCGCCTGGCCTGGCGGATAAGATGAAGCAGTGCAACTCGGTGTTCATGGTGCGCTTCGCCGTGGGATTTCGCGGGCGCTACGAAGTGTTCACGGGGTGGCGCGCAGTTCATAGCGAGCACCGGCTTCCGGTCAAGGGCGGCATTCGTTACTCGCCCTATGTCGACCAGGAGGAAGTCGAGGCCTTGGCCACGCTCATGTCCTTCAAGTGTGCGCTCGTCGACGCGCCGTTCGGTGGGGCCAAAGGGGGCTTGTGCATCGACCCGAGCAAGTACGATGAGGATGCGCTCGAACGTATCACGCGAAAGTTCACGTCAGAGCTTGCGAAGAAAGGGTATATCAACCCCAGCCTGAATGTCCCCGCGCCCGACATGGGCACGGGTCCGCGCGAGATGGCCTGGATAGCCGACACCTATCGCCACCTGCACCCCGAAGACATTAACGCCATTGCCTGCGTGACGGGAAAGCCGGTGACGCAGGGTGGCATCGCCGGCCGCGTGGAGGCCACCGGGCGCGGTGTGCAGTACGGGCTCCGCGAATACTTCCGCCATCCCGAGGACGTGCGCATGGCCAATATGGAGGGCGGCCTCGGTGGGAAACGAGTCATCATGCAGGGCCTCGGCAACGTGGGCTTTCACGCGTCCAAGTTTCTCCAGCAGGAAGATGACGCGAAGATCGTGGCCGTCATCGAATACGATGGCGCGGTTATCAATGAAAATGGCCTGAATATCGCTGACTTGAAAGAGCATCAGCTAAGCACGGGCAGCATCAAGGAATTTCCCGGCGCGACCTCTGTCGCGAACGGGATGGAAGTCCTCGAGATGGATTGCGACATTCTTATTCCCGCAGCGCTGGAAGGGCAAATTACATCCGAGAGCGCGCCCCGGATCAAGGCGAAACTGGTTGCCGAGGCGGCGAACGGGCCGCTCACCTTCGAGGCCCAAGAGTACCTCCGCCAACAGGGCATCGTGGTCATTCCCGATTTCTACTTGAACGCGGGCGGCGTGATGGTCTCCTATTTCGAGTGGATCAAGAATCTATCGCACATCCGCTTCGGGCGCATGGAGCAGCGTATCGATGAAATGCGGGGCACACAGATCGTGGAACTGCTTGAGGAAATGACGGGCAAGAAGGTTCCGGAAGAGTGGGCCTCTCGCCTGAAACGTGGCGCGGGTGAACTGGATCTGGTCCGTTCCGGGCTGGACGACACCATGCGGAAATCGTATCAGCACCTTCGTGAAGTATTCCATTCGCGTGATGATGTGGTTGATCTCCGCACCGCCGCCTACGTCGTCTCCATCGAGAAAATCGCACTGGCCTACATCGAGATGGGGATCTAAGCCGGATCGAAAAATCACGGTTGGGTTCCCGCTGGGGAGGGCTTGAATGAATATCTTGGGGATCGGCGGGTACTCCCATGATTCCGCCGCCGCCCTCGTTCAGGACGGGAAGCTGGTCGCCGCTGTTGCTGAAGAGCGCTTGTCTCGGGTAAAGCACCAGGGGGGCGCGCCGCATTTGGCCGTCGAGTATTGCCTGGAAACCGCCGGTATCGGGCGCGACGACGTCGATCACGTTGGCGTGTACATGAAGCCCTTCAGACGCCTGGCGCACCGCCTGCCCTACCGCCTCGGCCAGATTCCGCGAAGCCCGAAATATTCGCTCGCGTACCTGGGCTACGAGGTCATCCATAATTTCCAGTTCATGCGCGACATGCGCCGCCTCTGCGGCAAGGGTGTTCGCCTTCATTACATGGAGCATCACCCTGCCCACGCGGCGAGCGCCTTTTTGGTCAGCCCTCACGATACGGCGGCGCTACTCTCGGTCGATTATATCGGCGAATTCACCTCCACCTGGGCAGGCGTAGGACGCGGCACGGCGATCGAATCGCTCCACGAAATCCGCTACCCCCATTCGCTGGGCGTGTTCTATTCCGGAATCACCGATTACCTCGGCTTCGCGCGGGCGAGCGATGAATATAAGGTGATGGGCCTGGCTTCCTACGGCGATCCGGAGTATTACGACGCGTTTCGCAAGATTGTGCGCCAGCGGGGCGTCGATGGCTACGACATGGATCTCAGTTGGATGGCCTATCACTATCTTCCGGGCTTCGTCCAAGGCTACTTCTCGAAAAAGTTTATCAAACGTTTTGGCCCGCCCCGCCGTAAGGGCGAACCCATCGAACAACGCCACATGAACATCGCGGCCTCGGCCCAGAAAATTGTCGAAGAAACCGTGTTGACGCTGGCGCGTTGGCTGCACGGGATGACGGGCGAAAAATGTCTTTGCCTGGCCGGCGGCGTGGCGCTCAACTGTGCGATGAATGGCCGCATCCTGCGCGAGTCGCCCTTTGAGGAGGTATTCGTGCAACCCGCTGCGGGCGACGACGGTATCGCCATCGGCGCCGCGTTTCAGTTGCACCACGAACATACCGGCGAGGAACGATCTTACGTTATGCGCGACGCGCGGCTCGGACCGGATCACTCGAACGAGTCGATTCACTCCTTCCTCGATTTGGCCAAGATCGCGTATCGTCACGCGGAGGACCCGTCGACTGAGGCGGCGAAGTTGATCGCCGAAGGAAAAATCGTAGGGTGGTTTCAAGGGCGCATGGAATTCGGCCCGCGCGCGCTCGGGGCCCGAAGCATTCTCGCCGATCCCACGCGCGACGACATGAAGGATTTGATCAACAAGTACGTGAAGCACCGCGAAGAATTCCGCCCCTTTGCGCCGAGCTGCCTCGTCGAGAAGGCGGGTGACTATTTCGAGGGCTGCGTCGAGTCGCCCTTCATGCTCTTCGCCTTTCCTGTGAAGAAGGACCTGCAGGATCGTGTGCCGGCGATAACGCATGTCAACGGCACGGCGCGTGTGCAAACCGTCTCGCGCGATACGCACGAACAATACTACCGCCTCATCGAAGCCTTCGAGAAGAAGCGCGGCGTCCCCATGGTCTTGAATACCTCCTTCAACGTCATGGGCGAGCCCATCGTCAATACGCCGTCGGACGCCGTGCGCTGCTTCTACTCGACGGGTATGGATGCGCTGGTCATCGGGGACTGTATCATTGAGAAAGCGTGATACAACGGATGCTTCTTTCCCGATCCGCAGAACCACGAATGGACACCAATACACACTAATTTTGTCGCAATTCGTGTTCATTCGTGTTCATTCGTGGTTCAATAAAAACAACCGCCATGGGAACGGGCGATGAACATCGCCGTCATCACGGCGGACTATCCGCCCATCGAAGGCGGCATCGCATCAGTTGCGTACCAGACCTCGCTAGAACTGGCGGCGCTGGGTCACGAGGTGACCGTTGTTGCCCCGTTCTTTTCCGGCATGGGTGAATTCGATGCGGCACAACCCCTCCGTACGATTCGTTTTCGCGGGTATGGGCTGGGTTGGTTTCGAGTGTTCCCCATGCTGTTGGCGAGTTGGAGCTGCGCGCGATCGTCTGACTTAATCTTCGGAATTAATGTCTCCCACGGTGGCGTGATCGGGTGGATCGCCCGGCGCCCCTACGTGACCTTCGCCTATGCTTACGAATTTCTCCGCTTCAAACGAAATCCCCTTTTCGCAGGATTGTTGCGCCGTATCTACGCACGGTCCCGCCTCGTGGTTGCCATCAGCCAATTCACAAAGGACGCCCTCCTGGAGTTCGGCGTGGCTGCGGACAACCTTGTAATCATCCATCCCGGCGCGCCGGAAGCTCTAGCGATTGACGACGAGCGACTGCGCGCAGTACGGCGAAAGTACGCGCTCGGCGATAAGCGCATTGTACTGGCTGTCGGCCGATTCATCCGGCGCAAAGGCCACACGGTGCTCGTTCACGCGCTGCCGCGTATTTTGGAAGCTGAACCCGATGTCGTTTTGGTTCTTGTCGGACGCGGGCCGCTCATGTCGGCCGTTGGGCGCGTCGCGATGACGCTGGGCGTGCGGAAGAATATTCGTTTGCCCGGGTTCGTGCCCGACGAGGATCTGGCGGCCCTCTATAGTGCCTGCGAACTGTTCGCCTTGCCCGTGGGCGAGGACGCGAAGGGACAGGTCGAGGGCTTTGGGCTCGTCTTCTCCGAAGCCCACGCCTACGGCAAACCGGTTGTCGCGGGCCGGTCGGGCGGGGTGGTGGACGCCGTACTCGATGGCGAGACGGGCTTTGTCGTACCTCCGCGCGACGTGGAAGCCCTGGCCAACGCGATCATCGAAATTCTGCGTGATTCGAAAAAGGCAGCGCGTATGGGAGAAGCCGGGCGCGCCCGTGTCACGTCGGAACTCAACTGGAAAGAATTCACACGGCGCTTGATGGATGCCGTGGGCGAACGCGCATGAGTACGATCCGGGTCGCGCACGTCATCACCCGGTTGTGCAAGGGCGGCGCCCAGGAAAATACCTTTCATACACTCCGGTTGGCAAATCGCGATCGCTACACCGTCGACCTCATCAGCGGCCCCATGTCGGGACACGAAGGAAGTCTCGAACCGGCCATCACGGATGCGGGTTTCTCCATTCTTCGCGAACCGTCCATCGTGCGCCGTGTATCGCCCTGGAACGACGTGCGGGCCGTGCGAAATCTAACCAAGCTGTTTCGCGAAAAGGGCTATCATATCGTTCACACCCACACCTCGAAGGCCGGATTTGTTGGGCGGCTTGCGGCGACGCGCGCGGGCATCCCGGTGATTGTCCACACGCCCCACGGCAACGTCTTCCATGGCTACTTCGGGCCATGGCCCACGCGGATTTTTGTGGAACTTGAGCGGCGGGCGGCGCGATGGTGTGATCGCATCATTGAGCTGACGAATCTGGGCGTCGAAGAAAACCTGGAGCACGGCATCGGCGCGCGCAGTCAACACCGAGTCATTTTCAGCGGCATCGATCTCGCGCCCTATGGCGAAGCGCTACGTACGCGCGAATCAACGCGCGGCGCGCTGGGCGTGGAGGCGGACACAGTCCTCATCGGCGGCGTGGGTCGGCTTGAACCGATCAAAGGATTCACGTACTTTATAAGAGCGGCGCAGGCGATTGGTCAGGCGATTCCAGACGCACAGTTCATTCTTGCGGGACAGGGGTCGCTGGAAGAGGCGTTGCGGCGCGAAGCGCGATCGCTTGGGAAACGATTTCGTTTCCTTGGGCACCGGCATGATATTCCGGGTCTCATGGCGGCGATGGATCTGCTGGTCGTGCCGTCGGTGAACGAAGGCATGGGGCGCGTGGTCCTCGAAGCCGGGGCCGCGAAGACGCCGGTCATCGCGAGCCGCGTGGGGGGACTGCCTGAGGTGGTCCTGCACGGGGAGACGGGGTTGCTCGTTGCTCCGAAGGATTCGGAAGCATTGGCCCAAGCGGTAGTTGCGTTGGCCGAGGATCCCGATCGCCGCAAAACGATGGGCGAAGCGGCGCAGTCACATGTGGTGCCAAAGTATGGCCTTGAAAATATGGTGAGCCAGATAGAATCGCTCTACGAAGAACTGTTACGGGAGAAGGGTATTGACGCCTGAGGAAGAGTATTTATCGAAACAACGATTTCTGGTTGTCGCGCCCCATCCCGATGACGAATCCTTTGGATGTGCGGGCACCATGGCGCGCATTAAGAGCCTCGGCGGCGAGGTGTATGTCATGGTGTGCAGCATGGGGACGTTGAAGCATTATGACGGCACCGATCATCTCGTCGAGGGCGAAACGCGCGGCCACGAGTTAGCCAACGTCATGGAGTATCTGAAGGTGGACGACTACGACGTCTTATACGACGACGCCGAAACCCACCTGCGGCTCGACGCTATTCCGCGCCGCGATCTCATCGAGAAGATCGAACAGACGAGCAAACTCGCCTACGATAGATTGAAGCCGACCATGGTCGCCATTCCCGTGTCCTCCTATAATCAGGATCACGAGGCGGTATTTCGCGCAGCATTTACCGCGGCCCGGCCTGGGGTTCCGTCCATCAAACCTTTCCAGCCCATTGTGATCGGGTACAACAATACGTCCCTCTTCTGGAGCCTGGAACGTGAGAAGTTTCACCCCAATTTCTACGTAGATATCTCCGATTTCCTCGATCAAAAGCTGACCGCCCTGGCCATGCACGCCTCGCAAATGCGCGATCCCATCCACCATTCCAGCGTGCAGAACGTGGAATACACGGCGCGCATCCGCGGCAGCGAAATTTCCGTCAAAGCAGCCGAGGGTTTCATGGTTTTCCGGCAGGTGCTATAATCGGCGCTTCGTTTCGCCGCACGGTATCAACAATCTCCAAGTAATGCGGTGCCACCCGCCGAGAGGCGCACTTCACAGGACCCAACTTCCATGAGCGACACCCAACTCATTATCGGCATGCCCGCGGGATCGCTGGCCGATCCCCAGCGCGGCGGCAGCCTGGTAAACCTGCTGATGCAAGCCGGATTCCCGACCAAGGGTTACGACAAAGGGGGCCCGACTACCTTCCCGCTAACCTCGTTTCTTGTCGGGTGGGACGGGCGTCCCCAAGAATTCAGCGCGCAGCTCGCCCTGGGTGAAATCGATGTCGCCATCGGCGGCCAAGACTGGATGCGCGAACGGCAACTTGAATTCAAATACGAGTACGGCAAAGAAATCGACGTGACCCCCGTGCTGACCCTGGGCCGGGGCACGGTGCGGATCGTAATCATCAACCGCGACAAGCGGCCCTGCGATGAATGGCTGACGGAACTCCTCACAGAGAAATCTCTCGTGACCATGGTGTCGGAAATGCCCTATCTGGCCATCGAGTGGTTTCAGCAGAAGGCGGCCTCGCTCGGCTTCGGCGAGTCGCACGGCGCCTTCTCGGTACAGAAATTCAAAACGCCGCCGCGCATCGATTCCGGGATCGTGGTCTACGAGACCTGGGGAAAGACGGAGGCCAAGGTCACAAACGAGTCCGTCGATTTCGGCCTCGAGATCACCCAAACCGGCAGCGCAATCCGGAATTACGGCCTCAACATCGCCGATGTCGTCATGGAATCGGAAGCCTGCGTCTGGGCCAATACGGCCATCAAGAACGACCCGGAAAAGTACGACCTGGCCCGCATGTTTCTCTTCAATCTGTACGGCGCGATCTTCGCCGAACACAAGGCCCTTGTCTTCTTCAATTGCAAGAAGGAGACCATGGGAGCGATTGTGGAGTACCTTGAAAAGAACGCGCTCTTTGCCGACGAACCCACGCTGAATGAAGGCGTCAACTACGTCGAATTCACGATCCAACTCGACGCGGCCTCTAAGGATCTTCCCATCGCGAAGGTTCGCTATGAACTCGCCAAGCTCGGCGCGACCAGCATCGAAACCGTGCCCCTCGACTCCGCGATTCCCTCCCTCGACGTTATCGATTTTTAGGGCGTCTTAAGAAGTGCCGTTCTTTCTTCTTGGGGAAGAAGAATGAACCAAAGAAAAACCGTGCGATACTGCGTATCACCTATTGGGGGGACATTCTGATCAAAGAGATCTAATATTCCCCAGCCAACCGATTTAACACATCCAACCCCTGCCGTAACGTGTCATTTGCCGCCGCAAAACTAATCCGAATGTGTGTGTTCTGTTCACTAAACACACTGCCAGGAATGATCAATACGTTATTTTCGATAGCCTTTTCTACAAAGGCTTCACCATCCCCGCCGGGCGCTTCTGGAAATATATAAAACGCGCCGGTCGGTTTTTCCACCGAGAAATTTTCTTGCAGCCCTTCGTAGAGAATATCCCGTTTCTCGCGGTAGGCTTCTACCTTGTCCGAAGTGTCCTCCGTCAGCGCGACGAGCGCGGCATGTTGCGCAAACGACGGCGCGCATACGAAGGAATACTGCTGGAGCGTGTTCATCTGCTCGATGACTTCTTCTGGCCCCGCGGCAAACCCCACGCGCCAGCCCGTCATCGCCGCCATTTTGGAGAATCCATTCAACACGATCGTGTCGTCGTGCATGCCTGCGATGCTTACCGGCTCGCCCTCATACTGGAGCCGCTCGTAAATTTCATCCGTGATTACCAGAAGCCCGTGACGCTTTGCGACCGCCGCGAGCGCTTCCAATTCATCGCGATCCTGCGTGACGCCTGTCGGATTCGAGGGAGAATTAAGAATGAGGATCTTGGTCTTTTCCGTGATCGCGGCTTCTACTGCGTCCGCCCTTAACTTAAAGTCGGGATAGGTGCTCACCGGGACGCTTTTCCCGCCCAAGACATTGACCAGGTGTTTGTACATGACAAAATACGGATCGCCGAAAAGCACTTCATCGCCTGTATTCACGCAAGACATCAGCGCCAAGAAGAGGCCGCCCGACACGCCAGAGGTGATCATCGTGTTCGAGAGCGGAAATCCAAAACGATCCTTATAGTAATCCGAACACCCCTCGCGCAACGCGTCGATGCCCCAGGTCTGCGTGTAGGAATTCGCGCCCTCGCGAATCTTCTGAATCGCGGCTTCCTTCACCACCTCGTCTACATCGTAGTCCGGCTGGCCGATGCTTAAATTGATGGGGTTCTCCATCTTGGCCGCCAAGGCGAATACCTTTCGGATACCGCTGGCGTCAATGCAGGACATGCGTGTCGCGATGAAACTCATGAGTCTTCCTTTGAGGGGCACGGGTTGGCGTTGAAGCCCAACATTATGCGGATGAACGGGGGGCAGGGCAACATCCGGGGTTGGGCGCGCAGCATGGTGGGCGTAATCGCGTTCATCTTGCCGGGCCGGTCGAGCGGCGATCATTCATGATTCCGGTGGCGCATGGACCGTGACGAGCGGGCTAAGAAGTGCCCGGTTCGCATCGCGCAAACTGGTCGATTTCACCGCTCTCAATGAGATCGACGAAGAGGCTGGATACTTTTTCGTCCAAGGTAGTTCCGCCACAGCGCTTTAGCTCCTCGACGATGACATCTGGAGGAATTCCGCGGCGGTACGCGCGGTTGCTCGACATAGCGTCATAGGTGTCGGCGACGGCGATGATGCGCACCAAGTCGTCCAGTTCATCGCCCGTGAGCCCATCCGGATACCCCGATCCGTCCAAGCGCTCGTGATGAGATCGCACAAGTCTAAGATGCGCTTTCGTCAGAAACCCGACCGGTTTTAGCACGTCGTAGCCAATGACCGGATGAAGCTTAATCTGGTTCCATTCCTCGTCCGTAAGTTTCTCGACCGAATTGAGGATCGTGTCCGAGACGCCGATCTTGCCGACGTCGTGCAGCATCGCCCCGAGGCGAAGCGTTTCTACATCCACCGTGTTCAGGCCCATTTTCAGAGCCGCCATGACGGAGTAATTACGCACGCGTTCGCTATGGCCGTGGGTGTAGGGGTCTTTTGCTTCCAGGACCAGCGTCATGGATTTCAGGGTCGCCAGGTGCGCATCTTTTACGTCATCAATAAGACGGACATTCTCCAAGGCGATGGCCGTATGGTTTGCCACGATGCTCAATATCTTGAGGTCGCCTTCGGTAAAGTGGCCACCGCTTTTCTTTCGGTTCACGTTGAGAACCGCCAGCACGCCGTTGTTCCCATTGCTTGACGGTTTCGCGGCTGGACTGTTAGAAGACAATTTGCGTTCGAGCGGCACCGAGATGAACGAGGCGTCTTTGAGTTGGCGGCTAATCTCCTTGAGATCCGGGTTCTTCCCAATGTCTTCCACGATAAGCGCAGTCCCGTGCTCCGCGACCCACCCTGAAATGCCGTTGCCGATCTGGACCCGGTCCCGTTGTGCTTCCTCGGGGACGCCAATGGAAGCCGCGACATCCAGCGAGGTTCCATCAGCGGAAACGAGCATAATTGAACCACGCTCAGCGCCCACACGATTCAGCGCGGCCTTCAATACATAGTCGAGCAGCATCCGTTCATCATGGAAGGTCGCCACGTTTTCGCTGATGTTGAACAGCTCCGTCAATTCAAGGAGCCGGGTGTTTTCGTTGGCGAGTTGGTAGCGCTCAAGGGCGTTGGCGACCGCGATCTTAATTTCGCTCAGGCTGAACGGTTTGAGGACATAGTCGTAGGCCCCTTCCTTGACAGCCGCGCGGGCCGACTCCAGGGTGGCGTATCCGGTCATGACAATCGGGATGAGCGTGGGGTTAATCCGGCGGGCCTCCCGAATCAACTCGATGCCGTCCATCTTCGGCATCATGATATCGGTGAATAGCAAGACGAAATTGCGGTCTTCTTTGAGGATTTCCAGCGCTTCGAGCGCGCCGGGTGCCGCCTCAACTGAATACCCCTCTTCCGAGAGGATATCAATCATCAACTCGCGGATGACAGATTCATCGTCCACGATCAATATCTTGTTGGGTTCGCCGCTCATTTACTCCCCTTAACACAGGTGAGAGAGCTGCAATCATACCACATTTAGGCGTCCACGCAAGACGGTCGAACGGGGTTATCGCATCCTGGAAACCCTCGAAGGCGCATCAATTTTACCGGAAAAGCCGCTTGCGTGCCCGGGATAGCGCGGCGCGAACCCGGCGCGGCGCGGTGCCACCGATGGTGTCGCGCGCGCGAACAATCGCCTCGGGAGCCATGATCTTCAATACATCTTCATTGAAGAGAGGCGAAAAGCGACGAAGATCTTCGAGACTCAAACAGGGAAGTTTTAGATCCTTCTTCGTGCAATGGAGAACCAGCTTGCCTACCACCGCGTGGGCCTCGCGAAAGGGAAGGCCACGGGCCGCAAGGTAATCCGCCAAATCGGTCGCCTCAAGAAATCCGCGCTCCGTGGCCCGTGCCATAGCGTCCGCGTCGATAGCAATCGCCGGAATCATCCGCGCGACGACCGCCAGGCACAGTTGTACGGTATCCGACGCGTCGAAGGCCGGTTCCTTATCCTCCTGCAAGTCGCGGTTGTACGCCAGCGGCAATCCTTTCATCAAGGTCAACAGCGCGGTGAGGTCTCCATACACACGCCCGGTCTTCCCGCGAACCAATTCCGCGACATCGGGGTTCTTTTTCTGCGGCATGATGCTCGATCCGGTCGTAAACGCGTCGCCGATCTCAATAAACCCGAACTCGGGTGAGGACCAGAGAATCAATTCTTCGCTGAATCGAGATAAGTGCATCATGGTCAACGCCACATTGGCGCAGAATTCAATGAGAAAATCCCGATCCGATACCGCATCCATACTGTTCGCCGATACGCTATCGAACTCCAACTCCCGCGCGACTCGTTTCCGGTCGATGGGGTAGGGTGTTCCCGCCATGGCGGCCGAGCCCAGCGGCATCACGTTCACCCGGCGCCGCAACTGGCCGAAGCGCTCCGCATCCCGGCTAAACATTTCGACATAGGCCAAATTATGATGCGCCAAGAGAACGGGCTGGCCGTGTTGCAGATGCGTACAGCCGGGAAGGATGGCTTCGTTATGCGACTCGGCAAACGTGACGAAGGCCTGTTGCAACCCTGTAAGGAGCCCATCGATCACGTCGATCTGATCCCGCGCCCACATGCGGACATCCGTCGCGATCTGATCGTTGCGGCTGCGACCGGTGTGCAGGCGCTTGCCGGCATCCCCGATTCGTTCCGTAAGCGCCGTCTCGATGTTCATGTGAACATCTTCCAGCGCGGGGTCGAAGGTGAAATCTCCCGACACGATGTCTTTGCCGATCGCCTTCAGGCCCGCGATGATCTTCTTGGCATCCCTCTTCGAGATGATGGCGCACTCGCCCAACATCCGCGCATGTGCGATGCTGCCGCGAATATCCCAAGGCGCGAGCCGGGCGTCAAACGAAACCGATTCCCCGAGCCGTTCCACCAGCGCGTCGGCTTCCTGCTCGAACCGGCCTCCCCAAAGTTTTTTCATCGTGGCATGTCCATGGTGGTTCAATTGGCCGCCATCTATGAAGGACGAACCAAGCCCAAAAAATTACCTTCGCCATAGGCGATACAAAGTATCGCCCGGTTCTTCTTTGGTTCTTTCTTCTTTCCCAAGAAGAAAGAACATAACAACGAATTCGAACCGCAAGCAAAGCGAGCGGTGAGAAGCGGTTACGAAAGTCCCGCCTGTTTCCGCACCCGGAGGCGCAACGCGTTCAGGCGAATGAATGCTCCTGCTTCCGCTTGGTCGTATGCGCCTTCATCTTCCTCGAAGGTGGTGATATTTTCGTCGTAGAGCGATTTCTCTGCACGACGCCCCACGAGATCGCAATTGCCCTTGTACAAACGCAGGCGCGCGGTCCCCGTCACGTCTTCCTGTGACTGCCTCACAAAGGCCATCATTGCGTCCATTTCCGGAGCATACCAGAAGCCATTATAGATAAGCTGGGCGATTTTCGGAGACATGCCGTCGCGCAGATGCATCACTTCCCGATCCATCGTGATGGATTCAACGCCCCGGTGCGCCGCGTAGAGGATCGTGCCGCCCGGCGTCTCGTACACCCCGCGCGACTTCATGCCCACGAAGCGGTTTTCGACGATATCGACGCGCCCCACGCCATTCACGCTAGCCAACGTATTCAACTTTTCCAGCAACGTCGCTGGCGAAAGCCGTTCGCCGTCGACGGCCACCGGAATACCCTGTTCGAAATCGACCTCCACGTAGGTAGGCTCATCAGGCGCTTTACGAGGGTCCGTCGTCAGGAGGAACATATCGTCGGGCGCTTCCGTCCAGGGATCCTCCAGCACGTCGCCCTCGTAGGAAATATGGAGCAGATTGCGGTCCATCGAGTAGGGCATCTTTTTCGAGACCGGAACCTCGATACCGTGTTTCTCCGCGTAGTCAATCAGCGACGTTCGGCTATTCAGATCCCAGTCCCGCCACGGCGCAATGATCGAGACATTTGGCTCCAGCGCCATGTAGGCCAGCTCGAAGCGAACCTGATCGTTTCCCTTGCCCGTCGCGCCGTGGGAGACGGCGTCCGCGTTTTCCTTGCGAAGCACTTCAATTTGCGCCTTCGCGATGAGGGGTCGCGCCACACTGGTTCCCAGTAGGTACGATCCCTCGTAAATAGCGTTTGCCTGTAAGGCAGGAAAGACGAAATCGCGCACGAATTCCTCGCGCAGATCTTCGACATATACCGCCGAGGCGCCCGTCTCGACCGCCTTCTGGCGCGCCGGTTCCGTTTCCTCGCCTTGGCCCACATCGGCGATAAACGCGATGACGTCGGCCTTATACGTCTCCTGAAGCCATTTCAGGATGATGGACGTATCCAATCCGCCCGAATAGGCTAGAACTATTTTCTTGATGCTTCCTGACATGTGATGGTATTTCCCTTACTATTCCGTGGCGGATCGATTCGTCAGCCCCTATTTTTCATCAAAGCCACCAAAATGGCCTTTTGCGCATGAAGTCGGTTTTCGGCTTCGTCAAACACAATCGACTGATCGCTCTCGATGACTTCGTCTGTTACTTCTTCACCGCGGTGAGCCGGAAGACAATGCATGAAAAGGGCATCGCTCTTGGCCTTGCTCATCAATTCCGCATTCACTTGGTATGGAGCGAACACGAGGGCTCGGGCGCTCTTTTCATCTTCCTGACCCATGCTCGCCCACACATCGGTGTAGATGACATCCGCGCCGCGCACGCCTTCCGCTGGATCGTTCGAGACGGAGACG
This sequence comes from Candidatus Hydrogenedentota bacterium, assembly GCA_029937645.1. Classification (GTDB taxonomy): domain Bacteria; phylum Hydrogenedentota; class Hydrogenedentia; order Hydrogenedentales; genus JAPYPO01. Next base: position 16,663 of record JAPYPO010000004.1, on the reverse strand, counting down.
GAGCCCTTCGCTTCTTTCGCGGCGAAGGCGTGAATCGCTTCGTCGCCCTCATAGCCCTCGGGGCAAACCAGCGTCAAATCAAAAGGAAACCGTGTCGCCAGATTCGCCCACGACGCAAACATATTGTTGCCGTCGCCGACGAACGCGATCTTCAAACCATCCAGGCCCCCTCGATGCTCGCGCAGCGTTTGCGCATCCGCCAGCACCTGACAGGGATGGAGCCGATCGGTCAAGGCGTTGACCACCGGCACCGAGGCGTACTCCGCCATGATCTCCACCGATTCATGGCGGAACGTCCGGGCGACAATGGCGTCCACCCAGCGGGTTAGATTGCGCGCGACATCCGCCTCCGACTCCCGAGCGCCCAGCTTATCCGGATAAAAAATCGCATGGGCGCCGAGTTGAAATATTCCTGCCTCGAAGGTCATCCGGGTGCGGAGGCTCGGTTTCTCGAATACCATCGCGACCACTTTGCCCTTCAATTCACGGTGATCCACCCCCGTGCGCTGTTGCTCCTTAAGCAGGTCGGCAAGATTGAGGAGATCGCTTAACTCTTCGGTGGAAAAGTCGGCAAGCGATAGAAAATTGGGGTGCATTAGAACGCTCCCAGTTCCGTTTCCAGTTTTGAAAGCACGGTGTCGATATCTTCTTTCGACACAATCAACGGCGGAAGAAAACGGAGGACATTGGGGCCGGCGGGACCGCATATAACGCCGGAGTCGATCATCGCGGCCACAAGCGGACCGACGGGTTTTGTCATTTCCACGCCGATCATGAGTCCGGCTGCCCGTACTTCGAGGATTGTATCGAATTTCTCGGCGAGTCCGCGCAATCCTTCGGCGAAATAGGCTCCGACCTCGGCGGCGGCTTCGAAAAACCCAGGTTCGGTGAGCGCGGTAACCGTTGCCAAGGCCGCGGCGCTGCACAGGGGATTTCCGCCGAAAGTCGCCGCGTGCGACCCGACGCTAAATCCAGTCGCGGCCTCGGCAGTACAGCCCAGCGCCCCGATGGGAACGCCGTTGCCGAGCCCCTTCGCGACCGTCATGATATCCGGCGTAACACCGCATTGCGTATGAGCGAACAGGCTTCCCGTTCTCCCCAATCCGGTTTGCACCTCATCGAAAATCAAGAGAATTCCCTTGTCGTCGCAGAGCTTCCGCACGGCTTCGAGGTAACCCTTCGGAGGGATCCGCACACCGCCCTCGCCCTGAATTGGCTCTAACAGGACCGCGCCTACTTTATCCGTGACCGCTGCCTCAAGCGCGGCGATATCGCCGTAGTCGAACTTGCCCATATCCGACAACATCGGCTCGAAGCCTTCATGATACTTTGGCTGGCCCGTGGCAGTCACCGCGCCAATGGTCCGCCCGTGAAAGGATTCATTCGCGCTTAGAATAACCGGCTTTGGCGTACCCTTCTGCGCCCAGTAACGTCGCGCCAGCTTGATCGCCGCCTCGACGGATTCGGCTCCGCTGTTGCAGAAAAACCATTGATCCGCAAACGTTTTCTCACACAGCAGCGCCGCAAGTTTTACCTGCGGCTCGATGTAATATAAATTGGATACGTGAACCAGCGTCCGCGCTTGCTCCGTGATCGCCTCCGTCACCGACGCCGGACAATGGCCCAGATTCACCACCGCAATCCCCGCAAAGAAATCCAAGTACTCCCGGCCATCGGCGTCCCACAGGCGCATGCCATCCCCACGCTGCATCGCGATCTTCCGTGTACCGTAAGTGTTGATGATATGCGCGTCATTGAGCGCCTGTATTTCGGCCGTTGTCATCATGGACTCCTCGCTGTTCCTAGGGGAAAAAGTTATACACTATGCCATCGTATGCGCAGTCCGCGAAATTCACAAAGTAGGGCGGAATGAAAAGACCCGCTCGCCCGCGCTAGAATACGCTGCGGTGCCGAGCTAATCTCCGCTCTTGGCGGAGGCCTTAGACGTTGACTTCTGAGGCTTGGACTTCGACGAGTCCTTCGTCCCACCCGTCGAATCGCCACTTCCGTTGGAATCACTTTTGGCAGGTTTCTTTGACTCGTCCGATGGAGGCGTGCCCTTTTTGTCTTTATAGTCGGTTTCGTAGAAACCCGTACCCTTAAAGATGATGCCTGACCCCGTGCCCAAGAGTTTTCGGCAGGGCCCTTTACAATCCTTACACCGCACCCGGGGCTTCGCGTTCATGCCATGAAAGACATCAAACGCGTGGCTGCATTTTTTGCATTCGTAAGTATACGTCGGCACGCCGAAACTCTCCTGTCGTCTATCGCGTCAAGCTGTTGTCCCGCGCACCGCAAATACAAAAAACAGCCCCAGGGGCGGGGCGAATGGGCGAGCGCATCGCACACACAAACTCGAAGCCAGACAGTTTACTAAGAATCGCCACTTAAACTCAATTGTTCAGGGACATCCCCAATCGCCGGATAACTTTGCAGCGGCACGCTCCGGTGCCTCCCATAGCGATCACGCGTGAAAGTATTTCTCACCCGTTGGGTGTTGACCTCATTTGTTTTCGCCCTCTCATCGTAGGCCTTTGATAGCGCCACTCTACGCTACCCGGCGACCGGGGCGGCGTCTCGCAGTTCCGTGTGAAGGGGTCCGTCGCCCTGCTGGGTCGCCTTCCAAATTGCAAAGCGATAGCGATGAAGGCGATACTGCCTGTCCTGCGCCACCGCAACTACATCACGGCTGGCTCGGCACGATTCGGATATTGATTCACGCGCCAACCCTTAGGCGGTTTATGGTTCGAGCGAAACATCTGAAAAAGACCTACCACGGCCCTCGGGGCAAGAACGTCGAGGCCGTCCGCGACGCCACTTTCGATATTGGCAAAGGGGAAATCTTCGGGCTCCTCGGCCCGAATGGCGCGGGCAAAACCACGCTCCTCCGCATGTTAGGTACCATTATCGCGCCGACATCCGGGTCGTGCTGGATCGCGGGCGCGAACGCCGCAGAGAATCCGGATGCCGTCCGCCGCAACATCGGATTCCTCTCGGGCAACACGAAATTATACGGCCGCCTCACCGTGCGGGAAATGCTCCGCTACTTCGGGCGCCTCTACGAGATGGACGACACCGCGATCGCCTCGCGCACGGAAGAACTGTCGGGCCTGTTGGGCATGGAGGGGTTTTGCGATCAACGGTGCGAAACGCTCTCGACGGGTCAGACGCAACGGGCTTCCATCGCGCGCGTAATTCTTCATGACCCGGCGGTCTTGATTCTCGACGAGCCGACCCTGGGCCTGGACATCATGTCGAGCCGCACGATTCTGGAGTTCATCGCCGACGCGCGCGCACGCGGACACAGCATCATTTTTTCGACGCATTACATGATGGAAGCGGAGCGCCTGTGCGACCGAATTGGGCTGATTCACAATGGATCGATTCTGGCCCTGGGCCCCAAGGAAGATCTCTACGCCCAAACGGAAACCGATAACCTTCAGGACGCGTTTCTCGCGCTCGTTCATAGCGAAGAGGCGACGGCCTAATGCGCTTCGCCATTATCAAAACCATCTTCTTCAAGGAGATGCTCGACACCCTGCGCGACAAGCGCACGTTGATAGCCATGATCGGCGTGCCCATCGTCCTGTACCCTGCGCTCTTCATCATGATAGCCCAGGTGGCACTCATACAGCTTGAGAAGATCGAAGAAACGCCGTCAAGAGTGGCGCTCCTAACCGAGGAAATGGATTTCCTCAGGGAACGGATTGAAGCGTTTCCCCTCATCGAATTGCAGGAGGGGGAAGACCCGGAGGCGCAGCTTCTCGAGGGCGATTTGGATGCCATCGTCGTGGTGGAAGGGGCCATCGAGCAACCCCTGGCGGCAGGGGAAACGGTACACCTCGAAATTCGCTTTGACTCCACCGCCGCCGCTTCGAACAAAGCGGCAGACCGACTCGTACATGCCATGGTTGAACACGGCGAGGGCCTTCTTGCCGAGCGGCTCGACGCGCAGGGCTTGCCGGAATCGTTCGCGGTGCCGCTGCTTATCAAGCGCGTGAACACTGCGCCGCCTGCGAAGAAGACCGGGTCGCTGCTGGGTTCCATATTGCCACTTATGATGGTGGTCATGCTGGGCGTGGGCGCGTTTTATCCGGCGGTCGATCTCACGGCGGGCGAAAAGGAACGCGGCACGTTTGAGACGCTTCTTTCCACGCCCACCTCAAAATTGGAGATCGTCTGCGGAAAGTTTCTGACGGTTTTTTCCCTATCCATGTTCACGGGGTTTTTGAACCTGGCGAGCATGATCGCGACACTGGTCTTTCAATTGTCGCAGATGGCGCCGGATGGCGAGGGTCCGTTGGATGCAACTTTGTTTGAGATTCCGCCTCAGAGTATCGGGGCCATCGTCCTTGTTCTCATCCCCTTGTCCTTTTTTATCTCCGCGATTATGATGACCGTCTCGTTGTTGGCCAGAAGTTTCAAAGAGGCGCAAAATTACGTCACCCCCTTCTTCTTGGGCATCACCTTGCCCGCCGGGGTCGTCGCCATTCCCGGCATCGACCTTTCCGAATCCGCCCGCCTGATCCCCATCGCAAACGCGTCGTTGCTTTTCCGCGATCTGATGATGGGGACGGTCGCAATCGACACCATATTCACCGTCTTCATTGCCACCAGCATCTACGCGCTGCTTGCGCTAGTCCTCGCGTCCTGGATGTTCCAGCGCGAGGAAGTCATTCTTTCCGAGGAAAAAGGTATTCCGCTGACCCTCCGCCGCGCGTCGTTTGAACCCCTCGAAACGCCCACACCCGGCCTGTCGCTGGGACTCTTCGGCATGGTCATGCTGCTCCTCTTCTACGCGGGAAGCTACGCACAGGCGCGCGATATCGCGTCAGGCCTCGTCATCACCCAATACCTCCTCATCGCCGCGCCCGTTCTTTTTGTCTTGTGGTTTGCACGCATCAATCTCAAGAGCGCATTGCAGCTCACGCGCCCGCCGTGGATCTCGTTGCTTGGCGTAGCTGCCATGATGCCCGCCTGGGCCGTACTCGCCGCGCAAGTGGGCATCTGGCAAGAAAATCTTATGCCCGCTCCCGAAAGCTATCTGACTGCGATGCAACGAATCTTCGAAGAGATGGGAGAAGCGCAGAGTGTTCCGATGTTGCTCTTCATCCTCGCCCTATCGCCGGGCATCTGCGAAGAATTGGCCTTCCGCGGGGCGATCCTTTCTGGGCTGCGCGACAAATTGCCGTCGTGGGCGACTGTCCTGGTTGTCGGGGTGCTCTTTGGCCTTTTCCACCTCAGCATCTACCGCTTCTTCCCCCAAGCGTTAAGCGGATTCTTGCTCACCTACCTCGCGCTGCGAACGCGGTCCATCTTTCCAGCGATGCTGGCGCATATCTCGCTGAACGGCATCCTCACCCAGGTCGAACGCATCCCCGAACCTATCATGGAGACGATCACCGCACCCAACTTCGAGCAAGACGGTTTTCACGTGGGCGCTGTTGCAGCGGCGGCGATCATGATGACTGCGGGAATCGGTATCGTCGAGTGGCAGGCTAGGCGACACGCGCGACGAACCCCTTAACAACCTACCATCCCCGCACCAGGGGCGAATTGTGGAAGAACCTCAGATCAGACGGAAGCACCTGAATGTGGGACCGCCGCCCTCGGCGGTCTTTCGAAGGAGGCGCTTCCACTACTCGCGAAGCAACACATCGCAAATGAGCCGCGCCTTCGACAGGGCCTTGCGGAGAACCCCGTTCTTCTTCGCCGCAGCGCGTAGCCTTACAATCGCTTTGCGCTGCATCCTGTAGCGAAGAGGTCCTTGGCCTTTCTTCCTCGGCGGCGCAGACCCCGCAGTTTCCAGCGGTTGCCAAATCGATTCGACCGGATACCCAATGGTCTCCAAGTCCGCCGGATCGAGGCGGTCAATCATGGCTTTCATGAAGTCCAGCAAGCCAGGATTCTCAACCAGCTCGTCCGCCCACTTTTCGGACGACGCGGTGGTAGGCCGCGAATGCTGGTTGACGCCAATCGGATCGCCCAGTCCTTCGCGTGGCTTGCCGGCATGTTTATCGTTGCCGTAGTCGATGGTATCCGCGTCAAAGGGTACGCCGATGTGTTCGTAGACCCGTCGCATGTTGCCTTCCGGATCGCCCACAAGGTCTTCATACCGTACATGCACCGAAGGTACGTCGCCCTGCCGCAGAAACTTCGCCAACGCCGGAACGTAGCGCTCGATGATCGGGTTGTGGCGCTGCGCTTCCTCGTAGTCGCCGTCGAAAAACGAGTGGGCGTACGACGAGAAAATCGCCGCCGGATGACGGGTTAACACAACGTACTTCGCATCCGGATACACCTTAGCCAAAAAAGGGAGGACCAAGGCATAGGCCGGAGTCTTGTCCAGACAGATGGACTCGCCGCCGCCCGCCTCCAGGAAGCGCCCGTAGAGCGTATCGCAATAGGCGCGGCAGGCGTCCCAGTAATCCTGTTCCTTGCCGGGCAACTTTTCGACGAAAAGCTTCTGCGATTCCGCCGCGAGAATATGATCGTAGGGAGCCTTGTCCACCTTGCCCCAGACGCCCAGATGGGCGAGGGGCGTAATCAAATGAGGCTCGGGCCCGCCGCGGATCGCCGCGTGCGACTCGAGAATGCGCTCAAGCATGGTGCTCCCGGAGCGCGGGGAACTAATCACGAATAAAAGTTGAGGAGGCATGGGGGATCCGGGTGTCGATTCCTGGAACAGAACGGTACTGCGAATGAGAGGAACATATCAACCACGAAAATTCTTGTTTGAATCTCACGCAAAGCCGCAGAGGCGCAAAGAGGACAACGATTATGAATGGCGGTTCCACGCTTAATATTGGTTGGCTTTTCTTCGCGACTTTGCGGCTTTGCGTGAGAAAACTCGCCCTGATACCTACGCGAAATAGCGCTGAAGCAACTTAAGATCGAGTTCCGGATAAACGGGATAAGCGTCGAGGAGAACGCCGACGCGCTCTAAGGCCTCCGCTTGCGCGCCGGGGTCGATGGTGTACTTCGCCTGACTCGTCTTACCGGCGTTCTTGCCTGATTCAATCGTTGTGGGTTTCACATGGGATAGAACGGACTTTAGTATCCCCGCGATTTCCGCCATTTCCGATTCGCCCATGCCGAGCGTCGTTATGGCGGGCGTACCCAGCCGCAGTCCGCTTGTATACCATGGCCCGTTGGCGTCGTACGGCAGCGCGTTTCGGTTAAGCGTTATTCCCGACTCACGCAGGGCGCTCTCGGCTTGGCGACCGGTGACGCCCGATGGCGTTACGTCGACCAAGAGCAGGTGGTTATCCGTACCCTTCGTCGCGACGGGCAGGCCTTCGCTCAAACACGCCTCCGCAAGGGCCGCGGCATTCGATTGAACACGGCGGGCGTACCCGGCAAACTCGGGTTGATTCGCTTCGGTGAACGCGATCGCTTTTGCCGCAATCATGTGAGGCAACGGGCCACCGATAACGAGAGGGCAGCCTTTGTTGACGTTCTCCTTAAATTCTTCGGTGCATAGGATGAGGCCTCCGCGCGGTCCGCGAAGGGTCTTGTGCGTGGTCGACGTCACCACATGGGCGTGGGGAATGGGGTTCGAGTCTCCCTCGAACACTCCGCCCGCGACCAGCCCCGCGAAATGCGCCATATCCACCATGAACACGGCATCTACCGCGTCGGCGATCTCGCGCATACGCTTAAAGTTGATGGCCCGGGGATAGGCGCTATACCCCGCGAGAAGGATGAGCGGTTTGACCTCGCGCGCTTGCGCTTCGATGGCGTCGTAATCGAGAAGCCCCGTTTCCTTATCGACGCCGTAGTTGAAACATTCAAACATCTGCGCGGATACATTGTGCCGGTAGCCGTGGGTGAGGTGGCCGCCGCACGAGTAATCCATACCCATGAGCCGCTGGCTGCCTACCTTCGCGCGCACCGCGTTCCAATCTTCGGGAGAAAGCGCAGATGGGTTGGTCGATTCCAGGGCGTCGAGCGCTGGGCCCTGCACGCGGTTCATCAAGATCGCCCAATAGGCGATCAGGTTCGCATCGGCCCCGCTGTGCGGCTGGACGTACGCATGCTCGCAGCCGAATAACGCACACGCCTGTTCTACGGCGTAGGATTCGATATCGTCGACGTTGTCGCAGCCCGCGTAGAAACGGTGGCCTGGATAACCTTCCGCATATTTGTCGGTAAGCAAGTTTCCCATGGCGAGCTGTGTAGCAAGGCTGCAATAGTTTTCACTCGCGATAAGTTTCAGATTCGAACGCTGATCGGCCAACTCTTGGACGATGCTCGCGGCAACCTTCGGCGAGACTTTCGCCACTTCGCTGAGGTTCGCCAAATAGGCAACCACGGCTGAGTCGATTGCTTCGGGCGCGGTGGCGGCAAGGTAGTCCGTTAGGGCGGAGGCGGAAGGGTGGGTTAGGGTGGCCATGGGGGCGGAACACTCCCTCGAATTGGATTAAATAACCTGCGGCTGACGCCCATAGTATGCCAACGGTCGGTATTGAAATAAAGCCCTATCTTGGCTCAGCCCCTCTCAGATCAAATTGCAATAGAATGCCTCCCGCTCTATAGTCAGCCGTCACGGATTCGACAGATTAGGATGGGGTGATATGGGGTACGCAACGCTACCGAAGGGAAATAGAGATTGCTCCGAGGCTATAGCCCCCCTTCCCATTTCTCAAGATAAGGACTACGCGCGACGGTATTGGCTGGGCGTCGCCGGATGGGTCGGCTTTAGCCTTCTTGCGCTGGCCTTGCGCGGGATCCGTTGGGATGAGGATCTGGAATTCGCGCAGGCCATGACAGGGCTGGTCCCGTATCCCGATGGGCACCCCCTTCCGCAATACACGAGGGCCGCATACAACGCGCAGTTTTATTCCACCGCGCTCCTCCTTTGGCTGACCCGTTCCGATGCCGTCGTGTGCGGGTTTCGGAATCTGCTATTCATTGTGTCCACCGTGTTGCCCATGTACATGCTCGCGGCAACGCTGTCGCGGCGGGTATCGGCCGGGTGTATTGCGACCGCGCTCTTTCTGGCGGGCATTCATCTTGAGTTCGATGGGGCGTACCCGCAGTTTCTGTGGCCCGGCGTGTTTTCGAATGGGCATATCGGCGTCGGTTACACCCTCATCGTCGTGGCGCTTTTTGCGGGCGGGTACGCGCGCGCGGCGGCGCTCGCCGTCGGCCTCATGCCCTGTATACACCTGGGCCAGATGGCCCCCATGCTTCTGCTCGGCGGCGCGTACGCGATCGCCTTATGGCAGGTCGGCTCTTTAGGCACACTGCGAAAAATCCTGTCATGGTTTTTTGGAGGGCTCGCCGTTTGCCTCGTCTTCTTGTTGATCCAGCGTTCCTTCGTACTGCCGCCGCCGGACAGCGGTCCGTACGCCGTACGCGGCGACGTACAGGCCATATGGGAAGGCCGCCTGGGCGGCGACGACATGCACCGAAGCATACCCGTCGGGAATAGCCACGTCGTCGCGGGCGGGATCCTTCTCTTGGGGCTGATGGTCTTTGCCGCTTGGCCCGCCGGTCTCTTGCGCGATTCGGCCTGGCGTTGGGTGTTGGCCTACGCGCTCTGCGTTTTGGCGGTCGTGTACGGCATCATCGCCATACATCTTATGTGGCGACACCACACGCCATACCTCCTCCTCGGTTGGCTTCCCTATCGCCTGAGCAATCACCTTTCGCCCATTCTTATCGCCGCGGTCGTATCCATACTGTTGACGCCGAAGAAGACGGCCCGACTCGCCGCTTCCGGATCCCTCGCGGTCGCGGCCAGCCTTGCATTCATCCTGATCAAGGATCGCACCGGCACGCTAATCGGCGAGAATTTCTACAGCCGGTATCTGAAAACCACCGACTCCGTATTCTTCTTCCTCTACGGAGCCGCGTTGGGGCTGTTGTTCCTCGCCGCGAAGGATTGGCACGCCGAAAATCCCAAGAAATATCGACGGCGGTTCATGGGGATCATTGCCATGAACGCGGCCGGAATAGCCGCCCTGTGCGCTGTCCATCAATTCGGGGCCGCGTGCGTGACCGTCGGATGGCTTGCCATGGTTGCTCTCGGGCGGATTCCACGCTTGAGTCAACCGAGTGCCACCATGACGCGGCGCATCCTCGGCAGCCACGCCCTTTGCCTAACACTTGGCGCGCTCCTGGTAACCTCCATACTCTGGAGCGAATATACGAACCGAGAGCATTTACCGGTCGGAGCTTTCGAAGGAAAGGTCGCCGATTATCTCGACGAGCAAGGCGACACGAACGCCCTCCTTGTTGCTGGGCCGCACCAACTTTTACTCCAGGCGCAAACGGGGCACCCCGTCATGGCGGACATGGCGACTTCCTTTCACTCAAGCTACATGCCATCGCTGGGACCGTCGATACAAGGAATGCTTGAACCCATCTATGGCATACGGCTCGAACGCCCAGCAGAAGACCCGGCGTCTGCCTCTTGGGCGGAGGTATGGGAAGCCCGAAGCTCCAGGGAATGGCGGGAACTGGGCGAGCACTTTTCCTTCAAATACGTGATCGCGCCGCGCGAACTCGAACTAGATCTAAGGCTGCTGTTCGTGGGGTCAAACGACGCCTTCTACACTTTCCGTCCGTAAGATTTCCTCCCTCTCTCCCTCCCTTTTTCGAAAGCACTTAAGTAATTAATAGATTTAATAGTTTTAATGCAAAATTTGATGTGATTTTCACCTTAACTTTGAAAATTTGTTTCAATTACGGAACCTTTGCTGGATTTATCGGGTATAATATGTATGCTTGTTTGTCTTCTAGGTAGTCATTCCCCGCTTGGCTGCGGTTCAGTACCGTGCATTTCGCTGGCAAGATCTGTGCGCAAGGAGTAGTAGAGAATCTTGAATCAAAGGAACGATACGCAGCATGACCCACCGGAATCGGCCGCAATCTCCGCGGCGATTGCGGAGCAGACCTTGTGGATCGAGGACGGAAATCACACGATCATTCATGTAGATCCCGCGTTCGCGAAATCGCTGGGCCGGGCACCCGAAGACATACTCGGCCAACGCGTCGATGGATTCTTAGATCCTGATTCGCCGGCGAATTTAGGGGAAGCGCGCGATCCGATGCACGCGACATCCCCAAGTCATTGCGCACTCGACTTTATTTGTCCCGATGGCGGGCGCGTTTCATTCACCGTCTGCATTTCGCCCCTTCAAAACGGTGATGGCGAACGCATGGGCTTCCTTGCGACGGGTTCCGAGGAGTCGAATGTGTCGACCGTGTCTCTTGACCAGTGGGAGGGGCAAGAGGAAGACGCGTCCTGGGGCCTTGCCATTGTTCGGGCAGAGGGTGGCCTCATTGATTATGCAGGCCGATCCTTCGCGAATATGCACGGCTACACTCTGAAGGAGTTGAATGGCGCTCCTCTGAATATGCTCATCTCAGGGAATGACGGTGACGAATTTCAGCCCATTGCCGAGGCGCTAAATGAAAAGGGGCATGCCGCCTTTGACACGGTGAGCGTACGCAAGGATGGAAGCCGTTTTTCCGTAGAACTGAAAGTGCATCTCATCCGGACACGCCGCGATGGCCGCCCCTTTTATGTCGTGTATATGGCGGATTTGACAGAGCGCTCGCGCGACGAGAAGGCGCGGCGCGCGGCGGCGCGCATGGAGGCGGTGGCGACGCTGGCTGGGGGTATCGCGCACGATTTTAACAACCTGATGGTGGGGGTGTTGGGAAACGCCTCGTTGCTCAAGATGAAGCTCGGCGATAACAATGCTTGCGTAGAACGACTGACAGAAATTGAGTCCGCCGGGCGGGACGCAGGTAAACTCGCGCAGCAGGTGCTGGCCTTTGCGCGCGGCGGCAAGTACCGGCCGCGTGTCGTTTCGCTAAACCGGCTGGTCGACGATGCGGCGGTGCAACTCACCCGCGTCCACCCGAAGGCCCGAATCGCGATTCAAGAATTTGAGCCATCGATTTGGAACGCAGAGGCGGACGCCGCGCAACTCACGGAAGCAATCCACAATATTCTCTTGAACGCCCTGGACGCCACCTCGGACGGCGGCGATATTCACGTACGCACCGACAACGTGGAGGTTGGCGCGTCAATGGCAGCCAATACGCCTGGGTTGGAAGTTGGAAACTACATTCGTCTGACGGTAGAAGACAAAGGCTGCGGAATGACCCAGGAGACACTGGACTGTGTGTACGAGCCTTACTTCACTACGAAGAAAGACGCCCGGGGATTAGGCATGGCTGCGGTATACGGCATCGCCAAAAATCACCAAGGCGCGATCTACGGGGAAAGCCAGTTGGGCGAAGGCACCCGCTTCGATCTGTACCTGCCAGCGACCAAGGCCGAAGCGGATGAGACCTCAGTTCGGACCCCTCAAGAGGTGCGCGGGACGGAAACCGTCCTTATTGTCGAGGACGAGGAGATGGTGGCCTCGGTCAGTCGAAATGTGCTGGAGTATTACGGGTACGCGGTTCTCCTCGCCTGCAACGGTCGCGAAGCGGTCGAGATGACACAGGAATACGGCAAAGAAATCGATATCGTGGTACTCGACATGGCGATGCCCGTTATGGGGGGCGCGGAGGCCTTTCCCTTGCTCCGGGCGGCACAGCCCGCATTGAAGGTCATCCTCTGTAGCGGTTATGATCTGGATGAGTCAGCGCAACGGCTCATTGATGCAGGCGCAAGCGCTTTTGTTCAGAAGCCTTTCGGGCCCGTGGAATTATGCCAGGAAATAAGGAAGGCGCTCGACAACTGAACGCAAACACTTCCGCCGCGGGGCAATGCCGGCGCAAAAAGGGGAGCGCTCAATGGCGCTCATTGCCATCGAAGGTTTGGAAGTTCGCTACGGACGCAACAAGGCGCTCGACAATGTGACTTGCCACATCGAGGGCGGCACGGTCGGCCTGTTGGGCCCCAACGGCGCGGGCAAAAGCACCCTCCTGAAAACCTTGCTGGGTTTTGTCAAGCCGAAGAAGGGCTTGGTAACGGTATTCGGGAGGGCCGATGCCAAAGGAATTCATCGAGGTCCGGCAGCGGCTCGGATACATGCCCGAGAAGGAAGTGGTCAGCCCGAAGATCAGCTGGGTAAATTTCCTCGCCTATTGCGGACGCCTCTACGGCATGACGCGCATGGATGCCATGGAGCGGTCACACGAACTCCTCAATTATGTGGGGATGGACGACAACCGCTACCGGCATACAGAGACCTACTCCACGGGGATGCGCCAACGCATGAAGTTCGCCACGGCCCTCATCCATGACCCAAAAATTCTGCTGCTGGACAAACCCACAAATGGACTGGATCCCGATGGCCGGGCGACCATGCTCGAACTCATACGCGATCTTCCCCGTGGCCGCGACATCACCGTATTGTTATCCTCGCACCTTCTCCCGGATGTGGAGTATGTGTGCGACCGCGTGATCATGATTTCGAAGGGCCATATCGTGCGGGACGGCACGAAGGGCGAGATTACGGCCGTGCGCGAAGGCCTATTCGAGGTACGCGTCCGCGATAATAAAGCTGCGTTTATCGAAGCATTGGCGCGCGGCGGATAGCTAGGCCTTGGCCGCATCCATCAATTTCGTAAACTCCTCGAAAAGGTATCGGCTATCGTGGGGGCCTGGCGAAGATTCGGGATGGTGCTGCACACTAAAGACGGGATGCTTCTTGTGGCGCAGGCCTTCGACGGAGCCATCGTTGAGGTTTATATGGGTGATTTCAACTTCGTTCGAATCGAAGGAATCGGGATCGACCGCGAAACCGTGGTTCTGCGAGCTGATCTCGACGGCCCCGGTCTGGGAATTGAGCACGGGCTGGTTTCCGCCACGGTGCCCAAACTTTAGCTTGTAGGTGCTACCCCCCAAGGCGTGGGCAAGTACCTGATGGCCGAGGCAGATCCCAAACACCGGTAGCTTCGGCACGAGCGTTTGCAACGTTGGGTAGAGGTAACTCAACGCAGCGGGATCGCCAGGCCCATTGGACAGGAAAAGTCCATCGGGCTGCAACGCTTCAATCTCTTCCACCGTCGCCGTGGACGGCACAACCGTCACCGAGCAACCCGCCTCTTCGAGCAGGCGCAGGATGTTGAGCTTAATGCCGTAGTCAAGCGCGACGACGTTGTATTTTCCATTTACGCCAGGGTTCCAAGTGTAGGCTTCTCGGACCGATACTTCCTGCACGAAGTCGCAGCCAGCCATGCCGGTGGAGGCCTTGGCCTTGGCCACAAGGGCGCCGTGATCGAATTCCTGGGTGCTGATGACCGACTTCATCGCGCCGCGTTCACGCAGATGTTTCGTAATTTTGCGGGTATCAATACCGTCAATAGCCACGATGTGGTTCGCGCTGAGATAATCAGGGAGCGACTGCGTCGCGCGCCAGTTGCTAGGTTCAAAGCAGCATTCGTGCATGACGAAGCCCCGGCAAAAGGGTCGGCGGGATTCAACATCTTCTTCATTCACGCCATAATTCCCGATCAACGGGTAGGTCATCGTAACAATCTGGCCGGCGTACGAGGGATCAGTGAGGATCTCTTGATACCCGGTCATGGAGGTATTGAAGACAAGTTCGCCGCAGGCTTCACCTTCACCGCCGACGGAACGGCCTTCAAAGACCAAGCCATCTTCTAACGCTAAGACTGCTTTCACGCACTTCTCCGCTGGAACACATTTTCGGGTTTGGAACGACAATTCACTGGACGCGAATTCCGCCTAGTGTAGCAAATGCGGAGGGCTTAGCCTAAATTAGGGACAGGGGCTGCTTGCAAGCCCTCTCCTTAATATGCTAGATTATACCTTCGGTTGGCGGGGTTTAACGTCAATCTGAAACGCCTTCGGGGGCGTAGTTCAGTTGGTTAGAACGCATGCCTGTCACGCATGAGGTCGCCGGTTCGAGTCCGGTCGTCCCCGCCATATAAACCACTTCAAGGCCAACAGCTTACACGTTTGAGCTGTTGGCCTTTCTGCATCTAAAACGGTCCGGGTATAACAATTCGTATAACATTTCGCGGCCCTTTCTGACTGGAAAAGGACATTCACGGCTCTTACCTCGTCTATCAAGGCGAAGGAGACGATTGAATGGCAAGCCTCTGGAAAAAGAAGCAAAGTGGCCTTTGGTGCATCACCTACCGTGAGAATGGAAAGCAACGCGTGCGTTCCTTGCGAACCAAGAACAAACGTGAGGCGCTCAAGCTCAAGCGCGAAATAGAAACCATACTTGAAGACGAAGGAGAACTCGTTCTCAACGTATCCGACAAGCCCAAATCCGAGCATAAGAACCCGCGTATCGATGAGTTCTGGATCCAATTCAAGGATTGGGCCAGCCAGAACCGATCTCGAAGTGCTGCGGAAGAGTATCGAAACTGGTTTAAGCAGCTGACAGAATTCACTGAGGCCGAGCACATGGGGGACATCACGCCAGCCAAGATAGAAGAGTTCAAGACGGCGCGGGCAATCCAAGGCAAGAATACGAGAAAGGGAGTGGGCCTCAAGAAGCAGAGTATTAACGATGGCCTCAAGACTTTGAACTCCATCTGGAACCACGCCATCAAACTCGGCCTGTATACTGGCGAGAACCCTGTAGCCAACATTGAGCGCTACAAGCTGCCAATCATTTCAGACAAGGACTATCTGGAATCGGAACAGATAGATGAATTGCTTAGGACGGCCCTGGAGTATCGCGATGTCAAGTTCGTACGTGAAACCGAGGCCAGAAATGTCTATCTCGCGACTGCCTTGATGGCGTTGGCCGGTCTCAGAAAGGGGGAGGCCTGTTTTGCCAAGTGGGAGTGGATAGACTGGAAGAAGAAGGTACTCACAGTATCGAACGACTCGGACTTCACTACAAAGAACGGGAGACCGCGGATAATTTCGATGAACGCCCACTTGATTGAGATCCTCCGATCTTACTGCGAAATAGAGGGGTTCATACTGAAATCCACGCGATGCGGTGACAACAGATCTCGATATCGTGCTGACTTCAAGAAGGCTTTTGCCCAAATCTGCAAGATAGCCGGGATTTCGGCAACGCCCCACTCGCTCCGGCATTCCTTTGCTTCGCGCCATGCGGTTGCCGGAACGTCACTCCATGTAATTGCGGGCTGGCTGGGTCACTCGACGACTTGGATTACTCAGAGGTATGCGCACTTCCAGAAGACATATAACGAGGCTGCCGAAAATATTTAGGAGGCGCTTCGACAGTCGGAAGAAAAGTGCTATCGTTCGATTATCTCTTGTGCGCGGTCGTGCATGGTGGGATTCTTTTCATTTTGAGAATTGGCTAGGTACTCAGCCAGTTGATCCTCAGAGATGCGGACAGGAGCCTTTGAACCCGCTCCGAGTCTGTAGCATTGAATGCGGCCATCGGCTAGCCATCGGTCCAACGTTCGAAGCCCGACTCTCAGAGTGTCTGCCGCTTCTTTTCGCGTATAGAGTTTCATCTGACCTCGTATTTAGCGGGGGCTGGGAAGCCATGTCGCGCGCTCCCAGCCCCTCGGTTTAGTCTACATTCAAGACGCTTTCTATGGGTATGTGACGGCTGACATTTGCGTAGGTCTTGCCGTCGTTGTGGTTGTGTTTTACGCGTACGTTGAGGACAGCGCGGTTGCATCGGTCCAGATTTAGGGTGTTTCCCTCTGCTTCCACGTGGATGGCTTCCAAGAACTCCTTGAATAGGCGTTTCCCGGCTGGTGTCGTCATTACGTAGCGCTGAAA
>JAPYPO010000811.1 GCA_029937645.1 Candidatus Hydrogenedentota bacterium | reverse complement strand
ACGATATTTGGACCATTGTTTTGCCGAAGTTTTCGCCGCGCAGCATGCCGATGAAAGCGTCCACCCAACTATCCAGCCCCTGGGTGACGCTTTCACGGTAGTCGAGTTTGCCCTCCTTGATCCAGTCTGACAAGGTTCGTAATGCTTCGCGGGCATCTGGTTGTTTTGCTGAAAGCTGTGTAAATGCGAAGAACGCATAACCCTCGGTCGAGCCCTCCTTCCCGAGTACCTTTAGCCCCTCCGCGCGCAGCCGCTTTAGCGGTGATGGTGATTGTTTTTCGGGTGCGATGTTGTATTGGCTTACGTATCCGCAAATCGGCACGCGGCACCCTGGGTTCAGAAGCGGGATCACCGCCTCAAGCACATCGCCACCAACATTCTCGAAATAGATGTCGATGCCTTCGGGAACGGCTGCAGCCAGTTTTGCGGGAAGGCTGCCGGCCTTGTAGTCGACACACGCATCAAACCCGAAGTTGTCGACGCAGTACGCGCATTTCTCCGGCCCGCCGGCGATGCCAACCGCACGGGCGCCGTGGATTTTCGCCAACTGCCCCACAACTTGCCCGACCGCGCCGCTGGCCGCGCTCACGACCACCGTATCTCCTGCCTTGACCTTGGCGACATTGAGCAGCCCCTGGTAGGCGGTGTAGCCGGTCATCCCCAGAATGCCGAGTGCGGTGGAGTCTGGGCCGAGTGAACCGTCCCATTTTTCGATGGGCATGCCCTCGTTGCCCCATTGTATGTCTTGAGGCGTGCCGACGCTGTATTCTTGCCATCCGTAGTAGCCCACGACGAGGTCGCCCTTGCTCCATCCGCTTGCCCGGCTCTCCACCACCTCCGACAAGGTTCCGCCGATCAGGGTCGAGCCGACATTCTCCTCCTTGTTCATCGGGCCGGAGCGCATGTAGGGGTCCAACGTGAGCCACTTGGTGCGGAGCAGCATCTGACCCTCTTCTATAGGCGGAACTGCTTCCGTCACCAACTCGAAATCTGAGGGCTTCGGCTCGCCCTGTGGATTCCTCTTGAGTACAATCCTTCGGTTCCCAACGTTTCTCATGGTGTTTCCCCGTTCCTCAGAAATAATAACTTGTGATACCCTCGCGCGCGGCACCTATAGCCAGTCTAGCCCATGGCGGTGCCCCGTTCCAGCACCGAAACCGGCCCGGCAACAGAGAGGCACCTCTAAGCCGAGATTACCCATATGGACCCGTCGGCGACCGGAGCCAATGAGATTGA
>JAPYPO010000810.1 GCA_029937645.1 Candidatus Hydrogenedentota bacterium | reverse complement strand
GCGTCAGTGGCATTCCGGCTTCCTGCCCAGCCGCTATCAGGGCGTCCAATTTCGATCCTTGGGCGACCCCGTTCACTACATCGGCACGCCGCCTGGATATACACAAGAGCGCCAACGCGACATCGTCGATTCCGTCCAGCAATTAGACGGCTTCCACAATGAAGTTGTCGAGGACGAAGAGATCGCCACGCGGATCAGCCAGTACGAATTGGCTTTCGCCATGCAGACCAGCGTCCCCGATCTCATGGACTTGTCGGGCGAGCCCCAGCATGTCCTCGACATGTACGGCACAGAGGGCGCCGACGGCACCTATGCCGCAAATTGTCTACTCGCGCGAAGGTTGGCGGAGCGAGGCGTCCGATTTATTCAACTATATCACCGCGGCTGGGATCATCACTTTGGAATAAAGAGACGAATAGCGAACGTGGCCGAGTATGTTGACCAAGCGACCGCGGCGTTAGTTACCGATCTCAAGCAGCGTGGCATGCTTGACGAGACGCTCATCGTCTGGGGTGGCGAATTTGGGCGCACCCCGATGGCTCAGGCTGACGGGCGCGATCATCACATCAAAGGGTTTTCCATGTGGATGGCCGGTGGCGGAATCAAACCCGGAATGACCTACGGAGCCACCGACGATCTCGGGTATAACGCTGTCGAAAACGTGGTGCATGTTCACGATTTACATGCCACGATGCTCCACCTGCTCGGTATGGATCACAAGAAACTCACGTACCGATTCCAAGGACGGGACTATCGGCTCACCGACGTTCACGGCTCGATTGT
This sequence comes from Candidatus Hydrogenedentota bacterium, assembly GCA_029937645.1. Classification (GTDB taxonomy): domain Bacteria; phylum Hydrogenedentota; class Hydrogenedentia; order Hydrogenedentales; genus JAPYPO01. Next base: position 454 of record JAPYPO010000810.1, on the reverse strand, counting down.
GCGTCCTATACTCGCGTAGCGGCCGCGCGGCGACCCATTTGTTTGATCGGGCCTAGTAGGTTCGTTATGGTGCGTCGAACCCGGGGGCGCGATTCGCTGAGATTGAAGTCACCAAACACGCCACGGAGAGGGCTCCATGGAAGGTTTCGTGTTATTGGTTGGCGCAGTGGTGCTTGCCGGTCCCATCTGCGGCATTGTCGCGCTGGTTCGCGTGGGCGGTGTTTCCAAGGAAAATAAGCTTCTGCTGACCCGCCTTGCGGCGGTTCAACGGCGACTCGATTCCTTTGAATTGCTATCGCGTATACCCAAAGCGCCCCCCACGTCTACTACGTCGAAATCCGGACCCGTCGAATCCACTGTCCCGCCGCTGCCCGCCGAGCCTTCCCACGATGAGGTGGAGGAGAAGGCCGTTATTTCCGAGGCGGCCTCAGCCGATGCAGCGGCGCTCCCGGTC